>NZ_CP115468.1:1889096-2189096 GCF_028462125.1 Leptospira sp. GIMC2001
ACAAGTATTTATTTACCATAATGGTGCTGAATCTTACTACGGTGTTCGTGGATTCCGCGGTTGTATTGCAGTATAAATTAATTATAAAATAAAAGAGAATATTTTGATTCTAGAAGTTGCTATTCTGAAAGTAAAAAACAATTGCGAGAGAGAATTTGAAATAGCTTTTGCTGAAGCATCAATGATTATTTCGCAAATGCAAGGTTATCTAAATCATGAATTACTTAAATGTATAGAACAAGACAATCAGTATTTACTTTTGGTGAGATGGGAGAAATTGGAAGATCATACTGAAGGATTTAGGAAATCAAAGGAATATTTGCAATGGAAAAAACTGCTGCATGATTTCTATGATCCTTTCCCAACTGTTGAGCATTATAAATCTATCAATTTACATTCATTCGATGTTTAATCTTACTTGAACATCGAATATCATTTTATAAATTCTTTATTATAAGATTCTTCTTATAAAATTCAAAGATGATCTTTTAGTTCAAGCTTACTCAGTTTCGGAAACGTCTTCAAACTCGCAGCAACAATCAATAAAGTCATAATCCCGCCAAATAAAACTGACGGAACCGTTCCCATGAGCTTAGCTGTTACACCTGACTCGAAAGCTCCAATTTCATTTGATGATCCGATAAATATTTTATTAACCGAACTTACTCTTCCACGTAAAGTATCCGGAGTCATCACTTGCATAATTGTGGAACGGATAACTACACTAATGCTATCAAAAACTCCACTCATAAAAAGTGCAATAAGCGATATGATAAAACTGGTTGATAGTCCAAAAACAATCATACTAAACCCAAATCCGCCGACACTCCAAAGTAAAATTCTTCCAGAATTCCTAAGGGGTGGTTTGAAGCTTAGAAAAAAAGCCATTCCAACAGCTCCCATAGCAGGTGCAGCTCTTAACATTCCTAATCCTTCAGATCCAACATGAAGAATATCTGCAGCAAAAATGGGAAGTAGAGCAACAGCTCCGCCAAAAAGAACCGCAAACATATCTAAACTCATCGCACCTAAAACATATTCATTTTTGAATACAAACTTTAATCCTGAAATCAGAGAAGAACGTAGTCTTTCTTTGGAATCAAAAGGTGGAAGCGGTCTGGATGGAATAAATAAAAACAATATAAAAGCAAGGGATATAAAAAATAAATCTAATGCATAAGCGAAGCTTACACCATAGAAACCGTATACAATCCCACCTAATGCAGGACCTACTACGGCACCAATTTGAAAACTAGTTCCAGAAATTGCGGCAGAATTAGGATAGAATTCTCGTGGAACAATTTGAGTCATAAATGCAAAAATACTAGGCGCGATGAATCCTCGAGCTAAGCCCGAAAGGATGATTGTCAAATATATTGGATAGGCACCGTTTGATTTCAGAAATATTTCTCCATCCCAAGTGAACATCCATAACAATACTGAGCAAAGTATCAATACAGACATGGCTACAACAGCAATAAGTTTTCTTGGAATACGATCCGCCAAATGACCTGCATAAAGAGCTACTGCAATAGAAGGCAAGGCTTCCGCAAGTCCAATCATTCCTAGAGCTAGCGGATCTTTGGTTATACTATAAACTTGCCAGCCAACAACTACAGCCTGCATTTGAACAGCTATAACAAATAAAAGTCTTGAAACTATATAGAATCGAAAATCTCGAATAGCAAAAATCTTAAAATTGGCTTTACTTAGATTAGGATTTGTTTGCATAAAAATAAAAACCGAAAGCCGCAACCATCATGGAATGATGAATAACCCCATCTCGAATCAGCCCTGGGATAGAGGCTATGTCTTCTTCGAATATATCGATTTCTTCACTCTCATCCCAATCTAGCTCCAAAGTTTTTTCTGCATCTCTTGCAAGAAATGTATAACACCAGTTATTGAAAACGGCAGGATTACCAGAGACCTTACCAATCTGTTCCCAATTATTGGAAGTATATCCGGTCTCTTCTGCAAGCTCTCTCTTAGCAGAAATCAAAGGTGCATCATCACCGGATTCGTCAACAATGCCTCCAGGCAACTCAAGACAGTATTCATGAATTCCATGTCTGTATTGTCGAACAAGAACGATTTTCCCCGATTTTGAAATTGCAATAACATTCACCCAGCTTTTTGATTCTAGGGCATAATAGGTTTTGGTATGGCCTTTTAATTTGGCTGTGGCATCAAAAGAAACTAGATCAAAAATGGGTGTAGTATGAAGAATCTTACGATTCTTTCGTTCCCAGAGATTTTCATGAGGATTGCCATAAGAGTTCATCTTTACAAGGTAAAAATACAATTAAATCGATTCCAGCTCCTTTTATCTTTTTGGTTGATGCTGTATGGATTTTTTTTATTATGTCTCCTATACTATGTTGTTGAACCCTGAACAGGCTGCTGCCGTCCGACATGTTGACGGTCCACTTTTGGTTTTTGCTGGAGCAGGAAGTGGCAAGACTCGTGTGATCACGAATCGAATTGTTCATCTTATCGAGAAGGCTGAAATACCTCCATCCCAAATCATTGCACTTTCATTTACCAACAAAAGTGCTCGTGAAATGGAATCTCGACTTAGAAAAATGATGAATCGAAAAGCTCTAAGAGGCATCATACTTTCTACTTTTCATTCTCTCGGATTGAAAATTCTAAAGGAACATATTGAAACTCTTGGATACAATCACAATTTTTTATTATTGAATGCCAATGATCAGGAAGCTCTTGTAACTCAGCTTCTCAAGAATAGAAAACTTGACCCAAAAGAAATCCCTCCTAAAGAAATTATGAGAAGGGTAAGTCTTGCGAAAAATACCAAGGGTGCTTATCTCGATCGTCTGTCCGCTTCAAATGAAGAGGTGGATCTAACGGCCGTTACCATTTATGAAGATTATAATAAAGCTTTAAAAGATATGAACTCATTGGATTTTGATGATTTGATTTTGCTACCTTCAAGGATTTTCAAAGAAAATCCTGAAATTGCAGCAACCTTTCACAAAAAGCATAAATATTTTATGGTAGATGAATTTCAAGATACCAATGAACTTCAATATGAATTTCTGACATACCTCAGAGGAAGCAATCGGAATCTATGTGTGGTAGGCGATGATGATCAGAGTATCTATGCTTTTCGTGGATCGAATGTACAGTTAATTCTTAATTTTGAAAGAGAGTTTCCTGAGGCGAAAGTTGTTCGTTTATTAGAAAATTATCGATCAACTTCCATGATCATTCGAGCTGCAAATAGTTTAATCAAAAACAATGTTGATCGTCGGCATAAAGATCTATTTAGCAAAATTATCTCGCATGAGAAAGTTGAGTATTTCGAGACTCAGGATGAGAGAGAAGAAGCGATATTTGTAGTGGGAATGATTGAAGATGCCTACCGGAAAGCGGAAAAGCTCAGTCAAATGGCAATTCTATTTCGAACCAATTTTCAGTCTAGGCCCTTTGAAGAAGAACTTCGTATGAGAAATATTCCGTACAAAGTGGTCGGAGGATACAACTTTTTTGATCGCAGGGAAGTTCGAGATATGATTTCATATCTACGCATCATTGCCAATCCTAAAGACGAGTCTTCGCTCATGCGAACGATCAATACTCCCAAACGAGGAATAGGTCAGACGACTATAGCCAAGTTGCATCGAGAATCAATTGATAATGGTTTAAGTCTTTCGGACATTTTGTACAAAATTTCAGAGTCACCCGACTATCTTACAGATATAAAATCTAAGCATAGAACGGAGATTTATAGCTATTTAGAATTGATCGAAAAATATCGGAAGAAATTCGCACAGAGTCCGAAGCTTGCTCCCATTTTGCGTGAACTTATTACTGAATCCGGAATGGAAAAAGAAATTCTCCTTGAAGAAACGGATGAGAAAGTCGCCAAAGCAAGAATGTACAATCTGTCTGAACTTGTTAATATGTTATCTTTTTTTGAAGATGATGAAGATCGAGAAGGAAAGGCGAGCCTTTTTGATTTCTTGGCAAGACTAGCTCTTCTTATGGAAGATGACCAAGCAGATGAGGACCAAGAAGATAAAAGAGTACAACTTTTGACAATTCACCAATCAAAAGGACTTGAGTTTGACACTGTCTATGTCGTAGGTATAGAGGAAGGTATTTTACCTAACTCTCGAGTGGTGGATGAGGGGAACAATGTCGACGAAGAGCGAAGATTGTTTTATGTCGCCATGACTCGAGCGAAAACAAATTTATTATTGACAGGAGCCAAGACTCGCCGAAAATATGGGGAAACTATAGATACAAACCCATCGAGATTCTTAGAAGAAATCGATCCAGAAGCTATTCATTTGCATAGACTTTCGGGTGGTGCTTCCGAGGGAGGAATTGACTTTCTCAAAGAATTGGAAAGATTGAAGGTTGGTTAGAGAGAGATATGAACAAAAATATATTAGCTATCAGTGTATTTGCATTATTATTAGGAGCCTGCTCATCTGGAGATTCCAGAGATTCAGCAGGTCCAAGAAAAATGGAGAAGGAAGTTCAAGTAAAACTTCAAGCAATTAATGAAGAACTTGCAATCCAATCCATTCCAGAAGAAAGAAAACAACAATTGAAATTGGACAAAGCTAAGATTTTGCTCGATCATGACAATTATGATGAAGCAGCAGTTTTGTTGAAAGAAGTATTGCGGGCAAAGAATGAAGCCGTTAGCCAATCTGAAGTTAATCTATATCTGGGAAAAGCCTATTATGGTAAATCAGATTATAGTAATGCAATCAGCTATCTAAGCACTTCAGAGAGATTAGATAGAAATTACAACGATCACGAAAGAAAGAAACTTGTTGCACGATCGCTTTATGAGGAAAAGGAATACTATCCAGCTTTGGCTGCTCTTAGCAAAGCTTACAAAGGACCAGAAACTCCAAAAGATCATTTTTACTATGAAACAGCAGCTCGTACTTACTACAAGATGGGCTTTCACAACAAGAGTGTAGATTTTTATAAAAAAGGTCTGCATGTAGCTGAGCTTGGTCTCAAAGAATATCCTGGGAGTGAAACTCTCCGTGCAATCCAATCCGATTGCTTAAAAGTTTTGGAACCAAATAAATAATTCAAAGTTTTTCTTCATGCTCTCTCAAAAATTCCAAGATTGGTTTAAAAGACCAATCTTGGTTTCTACAAAACTAAATTTCCTTAACAAAAAACTTGCGATCTATCTGGGGGCAGTGGCTGTCCTTTGCATTTCCCTATGGATTGGTTATCGCATATTAGCCTACAAGGCATTTGAGTCCAGAATACAAGTCGGACAGATTCGAACTTTTTTAACCCATATCATCAATACAGATTTAGATAAGGCAGTTGATGTCGGAATTATAGAATTTTCTTTGTTCGAAGGAATCTTAGTAGAAGATTTGGTGATCTCACAAGAGGAAGATTTTACATTCAATCGTAAGTTATTGCAATCACGCAAGATTGCTTTGCAACTTTCATCCATATTCTCGAAAGAACCATATCTAAAGAAAATCAAGATCATTGATGCAAAATTTCAAATTGATATAAATGATGATTTTTTTCAAAAATTGATTGATTACCTTTTACTTGTTAACATTCAAGAAGTTGAATTCCAAGGAACAACAATTGAGCTCTATGAAGGAGAGCGTCTGATTTTAAAATTGGATGAGCCCACCAATTGGGTTTTTCAAAAAAAGAATAATACGATAGAACTTTATTTCAAGAATAGAACGTACTTTTTGCCTTTCATCACGAAAATTGAAGGTTCGGGTGTGATTGAGCTATCTGAGAGCAAGGACTATCAATTGAATTTTAATGCTCTATGGAGAAATATTGAAAGTAATCAGCTTCCAGGAATCTCTTTGTGGTTAGGTGATTTTGATCCTGACGCTGGAAAAATGCATGGCGAAATGCAAATCCAACTCAAAGATGCAATATGGAATTTGAATGCATCATCTGAATGGGTTAATGCAAGTGGAAGATTTAGAATATGGGAAGATCTACAAATTGACAATTTTACTTTTAAGACCAAGTCAATTATTCAGATCAACAATACTTCAAAAATTAAATCCATGCAAAGGAACCTTTTGAGTGAAGAGGTTGAATGGAATACAAAGCTAGAAACGAAGTTGGATTTAACTGAAGGCAATACGAATTGGACTATCTATGACTTAGAATCTTTTTCCAATAATCATATGAAAGGGAATCAAATGAATATTGGTGGTTCCATAAATGGGAATCTAACATGGAAAGAGACGGGAATTCGAAACAATTGGTTTCATTTTAATGGTGAAATGAATTGGAATAATGGCTTTTTGAAGGAAGGTTCGATTGATTTAAATTGGAATAGCTGGAAAACTACTATCAAAGAAAATATTTTGAATAGTGGATTTGATGGAGAAATATTCGGCTCGAAATTAAAACTTGAAAGCGCTATAAAATTACAAATTTGGAAATCAATTCGACCTGATAAAACCAATTACTATCCGCTTGGAACAAATGGAGAAATATCAGGAAACTTAGAAAGAATTGTTTTGGAGCATTGGTATCCGATTTTCAATCAATACAAAACAAAAATCGAAAAAGAAATCCGAGAAAGACAAGAAAAGATTATTCCTGAAGAGTATTTTACTCAGTTCAAAATATATAAATACTTGCTAGAAGAGATGAATATAAGTTGGGATTTGAAGATAAATGAAATTGTAACAATCCCTGTGAATACGAATTCGAAAGAACCAGATAATAGCATTTTAGATTTTATTCTCAGAAAATCTCCAATCGATAAAACTCCTCTCGAAAAATACAATGATCTAGAAAAGAAAACTTCGAAGGAAAGTCTCAAAAATTGGTTGTTTACAGGTTCTATCAAATCAGGTAGAGGTATTGGAAAATTAGTTCAGCTCTCAACTTCCAATCGCCTCGAATTCAACACGCAATTTGCTAACAAGACACCTTACCTAGAATTTTCTATCAATGTTGAAGATATTCCTTGGAGACAGACAAGTATCCAAATATGCGGACTTCCATTGCACTCAGACAGATTGAGTTTATACTATTCGATAAAAACGCGTGGATCTGATTATTACGGTTTATCGAAACAGGCTAATCATAGTTCTGTCTGGGGATTTCACAAAGCTAAATTTCTCATTGGTTCCAATGATGGAACCTTTGAATCTAAATTACCAATTGATCGTAAGTATTTAACCATGAATTTTGATTTGGATTTGGAAATGGATCGGTATTTCGAAACTAGCTATTATAGAAATATCCATTGGGTTGAACTGAGTCCTGAGCCTGTTTATGAATGGAAAGGATCTGGGAATTCAAGAAGTCTTTATCCAAGCTATAATTTGTATGGAAAACTTGAATCTGAGACTAAGACTTTGAATTTTTCTGATGAAGGAATGCAATGCCGATGACTAATATTTTCAAAATTTCAATTTATTTTCTTATCTTATTCTTATTCTTTAATTGTTCAGACGAAGAAGTTGCACAGAAAGAATCTGGACTTATATCACTTGAAGGCAAGTGGATGATTTCTCCTTCAGAAGATGACTCTGCAATTTTAGATTTTTCAGCTGCGGCGGGAGAAGCTGTTTATAGCACTCAGAATAACCAAATCAGTTATATTCTTTTGTCGGATGGCAAAGGTGTAAGAATCCAATCATTGGATGAATCTGTGCCTCGAGGATATTTTCTTTTTGTGGATAGAAAGAAAGATTCTTGGACTGGAATCTGGGATGAGAAATTGGTTCGCTTGATTCTACAGCAATAAAAATTCTATTGATTCAATAATTTGAAGTAATTCATGATTGTTTTTGCAGCAAGCCTTGAACCTTCTTGTTCTGCAAGTTCTCGATCTTTTACTTTCTGAATCGCATCAATTATTGTTTTACGATATTTCGAATTTTCTAATATTGCGATCGCTTCTTTTGTAATATATTCAGCTTTGCATTCCGCTTGCAATAACTCCCGACATATTTCTTGTCCAGCAAGAATGTTTACTAGTCCAACGGATTTGGTTTTGATTAAGAGACTCCCTATGAAATAGGAAAGTAAACTTACTTTGTAGATGATTACCATAGGCTTAACAAAATACGTTGCTTCCAATGTTGCTGTTCCGGATGCGATCAATAATAGATCACTTGCTTCCATAACTTGTAAGGATGATTGAAAGGCATAATGGATATTGAGGGCAGGGAAGACCTCTTTTGCTTTCTCAATCGCATCCTTGAGATAAGCATCTTCTTTAGTATTGATGTTTGGAAGAAGAAAAGTTACTTCGGTTTTTTTCTTATCCATTGAGAAATGTTTTTGTATAGCAATAGCAGATTTAAGCAACTCAGGCGTTAACTTGCGAATTTCTTGTGATCTAGATCCAGGAAGCAGTCCAATCACCTTATGGTTTGCATCATGGGATAATTTAATGGGAAGGGGATTTTCATGTTTTTTGGATTCTTTGATTCTTTTGGATAAAGGATGTCCAACGTAGAATGCGTTCACTCCGTATTCGCGATAAAGATCTTCTTCGAATTGAAAAAGAGTCAACATAATATCTACATTTTTTCTTATGAAGAAGATTCTCTTGAATTTCCATGCCCAGATCTGGGGAGATACATAGAATACGACTCGAATTCCTTTTTCCTTTAGCCTTTCCGCCAAACGTAAATTAAATCCTGGATAGTCAATTAAGATCACCAATTTGGTTTCTCGTTTGATAATTTCTTCAACCATCTTCTCGAGCAATGATTTCAGAAAGCTGTATTTCTTGATTATTTCAAAAAAACCTATTACTGCGAGATTATCCATATCTTCAAGACTATGGAATCCCTCAGAAATCATATGTTCGCCACCGATTCCGTAGAATTCAGTATCTTGTGAATATTTTTTAAGTTCTTTTAATAGATCTCCACCGAGAAGATCACCAGAATGTTCACCCGCAAGAATGAAAACTGGAAAACCAAAACTATCCTTTTTTCGGTTTTTCTCAGCGGATTTTTTTATATTCGTTGATTGCTTTTTTGCCTTTTGTTCCATAACAAACCAGATTCAATTTATTCTTCTCAGCAAATGCTATCGTATCTTGCGGTCTGACCACAATGGTTTCACCCTCACGAAAAGCAAGAGTCTTACATTTAGCTTCAAGCATTGTTTGCAAGGTATGAATCCCAATGGTCGGTAGGTCAAATCTTGGATCTTGGTTGCGCTTAGAGGACTTGCATACGATTGCTGTGCCTTTCTTTGCAGTATAAAATCCACCGCGACGAATTGTCTCATCGGTTCCTTCTGCAGCTTCAACTGCAACAACGGACCTGTCAAGAACTACTACAGATTGACCAACATCCAAATTGGCCATTTTACTAGCGTAATCCATTCCAAATTCTATATCATTCATTTCATTGGTAGAAAGTTTGGATTTAGTATATCTACCTTGTTCAAGAAGTAATGAGGAAAGAAATTTTTTCTGCGATTCAAATTCTATTCCATACTTCGTGAACTCTTCAGCAACCGCAAGAAATAAAGGATGATCATTCTTATTGATGGTTTTTGCAAGAATGGAAATCGCTTTTAAATCAAATTTGAGTCCTTTGAATAAAAGTTCTTTTCTTACTTTTCCAGTAAGTAAGATACGATTGATTTTTTGCTTTTTGCAAATTTTGAGAATCTCGCCAATCTTAGTTAGGTGGACTTGGATAGTCCTCTTTGGTTCAATATTTGGATCGAAGTCTGATTCTCTCAATCCCAAAAGAATTGGGTCTTCACCCATTTGAATTGCTTCTTGCAAAGCAATAAATGGTAACTCACCGCCACCAGCGATAATTCCTAATCTGTTAAGAGACAAGGTAGAAGATTCTACTCGCTTGTTGAAGTTTTGGATCCGCTATCAGAACTAGAAGTTGCTTGCGAGGATGAGCTTGCTCCTGAATCACTAGATGAAGAGCTTGCAGCAGTACTAGATCCAGCAACTGCGCTTGAACTAGATTGGGAAGTCGGTGCTCCAGAATCTGGTTTTTTATAATCAGTTACATAAAACCCAGAACCCTTGAAAATAATCCCAGATCCTTTTGAGATAAGTCTTGTCACTGAACCTGCTTTTTCGCAAAGACAATTCGTCAACGCATCATCCTTCATGGATTGAAAATGTTCAAATTCTTTACCACATGTATTGCATCGATAGTCATAAGTTGGCATAATATATTTCTCCTATTTATTCTTTTCCAATTCGGAAACCGTAAAGAATTGCGGAATGATTGGTTTTCTTAACTGCTTGGGGAATACAAATCTCCCAGGAATAGGTTCCTTTTTCCAAAACATTGGAGTCCAAAGGAAGTGATTTAACATTTTGAAGAATTCCTGAGTTTTTACGAATCAAAGTTCCCAAGAAATAGTTTTCCTTACCGCCAGTGATCTTAAGAGAAAGAGTTTCTCTCACGCTTGGGCTGTCTACTAGAAAATTATTTCCATTTAAGATGATATTATTATCACCAACTTCAATTTTAAAAGCGGGGTGGGATTGTCCGCCATAGAGTACATGGAATTCTGCAATCGGAACCGACTCTTCTGCGGAATCAATTTCATAGAAAACTTCGAAGAAATTTTTCTTTCCACTAAATTTACGACAAATCAATTCTTTCTTTCCATCTTGCGGTCTATACACTGTGAAACCAACTTCACCGTGACGGACTTTTCTTTTGGTTGGAATATAATCACCGAAAAAATATAGAGGTATGGATTCTTCTCGCCATGTATCAAAATCTATTTGAGCAAAGTATTCCAGAGTTGAAAATCTGGATTTGCAACGTTCTACTAGCATTTGACTTGGTTTATGGATTTGGGTTTGTGGGCTGAACACCCAACCTGATTTAAATAATTTTGGAGAAAAGCAACGGATCCAGAATCCTTGCTTACCACCTAAAGTTTCTTCATTGCTATCTCGATCAAAACAATACAATTCATCATCTGAATTCAATTGTCCAAGAACAGGGTATTCAGTTCCTGCGCCGAAACGGAAATTCACTCGGTCACCTTTTATATGAAATAAATTATTGTAAAAAGGTGAAGATTCTTCTGTTGCAAGAAAATGAATTGTCTCGATAAGAAATCCTGATTCAATTTCTCCAATAGGATCTAATGGCGATTGAAAAAGCTCCACTAAAGCAATGCTCGTATCTTTCATGAAGTTTCTAGGATCTTCAAAAAGAATTCGATTTAGATACTCAGAATTTTTATCAGGAGGATTGCAGAAAATCGAAGAGTGTACTTTTTCAAGTAAGCTCTTTTGATACCAGTAAGCATGCTTTTTCAATCTTAGAAAGAATGGATCTTCTAAATGAGTACAGATTTTTCCATCTACTTTATATTCAGTATGAGGCACTTCATGGTAGTCGTTTAATTTTTCTATGAGTTCGTTTTTGTCAGACTCGGAAGCTGTAAGATTGATTTTCTTTTCAATTCCAGAAACAGCAAGTGATATTAAGGCATGGTCTTCTTCTTCCAAACCTTTTTCATCATGATAGATTTTCAGGACATGGAAATAGTCCTTCTTATCAATTGCTTCCAGAGCACGTTCTCTGAGAGGTCTTATATCAATCAGAAAATATGCTACGATGGATGCGAGTAGAAAGATTACGAATGCGGTAGTAAAGACTCTAGATAAGATCACAGATTATTGGAAGGAACCAATTTATCCTTGTCAATTTTATATTCTTCAAATAGGGAATTTTTAGAGACGTAGTATCTATGAAGGTTGATATTGTAGTCCACTTTTGCACGTATCATACTGAGTTGATCTTGAACTAATGAATCAAGAGCATTCTTAACGGACACCGCGTTGAATCGACCTTGCTGAAAACTACGGAGAACACCATTGTAGTATTTTCTGGATTCTTGTTCCGTATTTTCTGCATTTTTGTAAATGGTATAAGTAGCTTTTAGAACATCGATTTTTGTTTTTACATCATCAGCTACAACTCGAACTAGATCGTCTTCTTCTATATTTGCTTGTCTTTTTTGAATTTCTGCATCTCTTATTCCCGCTTTGACTCCTTTATCAAATAAAGGGTAAGAGAAATCGATCGCACCTTGCTGTATTGGATATTTTTCTGAAGACACGCCTTGGTTTTTGCTTGTAAAGTTTTCTTGAGGGCTAACGAGATTTTGCGCTTGGTAGCCGTAACTTCCGGATACTTTTAGTGTTGGCAAAGCGTCATTATTCGCCATTTTCATCGCAAGTTCTGCATTTTCTTTCTTTCTTGCCATATTTCGAAAATCAGCTCGATGATTATAAGCATATTCTAAATCTCTTTTATAATCAATCGTCTTAGGGAGATCTTCTACCAAAGGAGTCACTTTGGAAAAGTTGGTATCTGCCGGAAGGTTTAGAGTTCGAAGAAGTTTTCGTTTCGCTTCATCTCGATCTACTTTTGCATTAGCTAATTGGCTTTCTGCTTGAGCGAGAAGGGCGTTCCATTGGTTCACTTCAAAATTCTCTGATAAACCAAGGCCTTGTTTTCGTATGGTAAGATTTCTTACATTCTTTGTATTGTTGAGAAGTTGCTCAAATGTAACAACAGAATTCTCTTTTACAGAGTAATCCCAATAATCAACCAAAGATTCTACTATGATATTAGAAAGCTCTTGTTCCAGTTCTTCTTTACGAATCAAAGAATTGTTTTCCAGAATCTGTTCGGTCTTTCTTTCTTTGTATCCAAATCCATTTTTCAATAGATCCTGTGCGATAGTCGCTGTAACCGAACCAGTATACAAAGGGCCAATACCTAAGCCGCTGAATCCTGGTGGATTTCTAAATTGATCTTCAAAAGCATTTGAGTCAAATCTTGTGCTTCCTACATTCACTTTGAAATACGTTCCTGTACTAAACAGTTTCTCAATTCCAGTATTGTACTCATTCGTCTGAGTCTTGGTTCCAGTAAAAATCGTGCTCTGGTTGAATGGATTCTTTTTCTGGTCAATGCTTGCATCAGCAACGACTCTCCAAGAATACTTTCCTTGGTTCTTTAGTTCATCTGTATCGGCTTTCGATAATTCTAATTTCTTGCGTAAAACTTTCGGATCATTATCTAAGGCTCTTCGAATTGCCTCATCTAAAGTGAGACTGACCCCATCTGCTGAATTGGGATTACTTTGGTTTTTGGTTCTATCCAAATTGTCATCGGAGGATTTAGAAATAGTTGCCTGAGATTTGGAATCTTCCTGACCATCTGCCGATTCAGTCAGAGCATCATCCCCTTGAGAGGAATCGTTTTTTTGTCCCGAAGAACAGGTTGTGAGAGATAGTATAATAATTGAGGTAAGTAGAAATCGTACGATCATCATTGTGTTAGACCCTTCTACCCTAGTTTTTGGATTGGTTCTTAGATGGCAAAATCTTTTTAACCTAGGGTCTTGAGAATTCCTTAGACCCTAGTGCAATCAAGACAATCTAACGTAATTTATTTACCGATTGCCGCCTTCATTTTTTCTCCAACTTCTGCAATCGACTGGCATACATGAATTCCAGCATCCTTCATTGCTTTCATTTTCGACTCGGCAGTTCCGAGACCGCCAGAAATAATCGCTCCGGCATGTCCCATTCTCTTACCTGGTGGTGCAGTTTGACCTGCAATGAATCCAACTACTGGTTTTTTGACAAATTCTTTGATGTAAGCTGCAGCTTCTTCTTCAGAAGTTCCGCCGATCTCACCAATCATCACAATACCTTCAGTTTCTGGATCTTCATTCAGAAGTTTTACAGCTTCATAATGATTCATTCCAGGAACTGGATCTCCGCCGATTCCAATACAAGTCGATTGACCTAGACCTTGTTTTGTTATCTGAGCTACTGATTCGTAAGTCAATGTTCCAGAACGAGAAACCAAACCAATTGTGCCTGGTGAGTGAATGAAGCCTGGCATAATTCCTAGTTTTTGTTTCGCTCTTGGAGTGATCACTCCTGGACAGTTTGGTCCTACCAATTTGGTTTTGGAATTACGAAGGACGCTGTACACTTTTAGCATATCGTGAGTCGGAATTCCTTCTGTGATACAAACAATCAATGGGATTTCTGCAAATATACCTTCGAGAATTGCATCAGCTGCAAATGGAGGTGGAACAAAAATTACGGCAGCATTTGCTCCTTCATCTTTCATTGCATCTCCGATGCTATTGAAAACAGGAACTTTAGATTCCCATTTGGATCCACCTTTACCCGGAGTAACACCGGCAATCAGTTTTGTTCCGTATTCCAACATCTGGGTTGCGTGGAAAGATCCTTCCTTACCCGTGATTCCTTGGACTACGACTCTTGTTTTTTCATCTACTAAAACAGCCATTAATAATACTCCCTATTTGATCATTTTGGCGATAGTCTGTGCTGCTTCACGCAGATCATCTACACCTGTGATTTTCAATCCACTTTTGTTCAAAATCTCACGACCCAATTCTGCATTGGTTCCTTGGAGACGAACTACGAGTGGGACACTAAGATCTACGGCTTTTGCAGCTTCAATGATTCCTTCCGCAACCATATTGCATCGAACAATTCCGCCAAAAATATTTACGAAGATACCTTTTACGTTCGGATCACCTAAGATGATTTTGAAACCATTAGTAACAGTAGTTACATTTGCTCCACCGCCGACGTCCAAGAAGTTTGCAGGTTCAGCACCAGCAAGTTTAACGATGTCCATGGTTGCCATAGCAAGTCCTGCACCGTTGACCATGCAACCGATGTTACCGTCTAGTTTTACATAGTTAAGATTGAATTCACTCGCTTGCAATTCTAGAGGATCTTCTTCCGATTTGTCTCTATAATTGATATTGTCTGGATGACGATACATTGCGTTCTCATCTAGATCCATCTTGCAGTCACCAGCGATGATTTCATTCTGCTTAGTCAAAATCAGAGGATTCACTTCAAGCAGTGCTAAGTCTTCTGCGATATAAGCTGTGTATGCTTTGAGAACGAGATCCATAAAAGATTTCTGAGCTTCCGCTGGAATGTTCAAGTCAAAAGCAAGTTTACGAACTTGGTTTGGTTGAACTCCAATTCCTGGATCGACAACAACTTTTAGGATTTTCTCTGGAGTATGTTCTGCTACTTCTTCAATCTCCATACCACCTTCAGTAGATGCCATGATGATTGTTTTGCGAAGTGAACGATCTAGAAGGATAGAAATATAGTATTCTTTTGCAATTTCTAAACCTTGCTCAAGGTAGATTTTTAAAACCTTTTTCCCTTCAGCACCGGTCTGCGGGGTGATGAGTTGCATTCCGAGAATTTTCTCAGCTGCTGCTTTGGCATCGTCTTTGGTTTTGGCAACCTTGACTCCACCGCCTTTTCCGCGTCCACCTGCGTGAATCTGTGCTTTTACAACAACTACGGGGGACTTTTGTGAGACTTCCGAATATGCTTTTTCGAAGTCTTCTTTTTTATCGATTACGACACCGAAGGGCACATTCGCCTTGTGTCTCTTGAGGATCTCTTTGGCTTGGTATTCGTGAACTTTCATGGATTCCTTTATAAAACAAAATCTATAAGGTATTTTTTTAACTAGGTCGAGACTGTCATGCAAAAAAATTGAAAGAATTCTAGATCGTTACGATTCGTCTTGATACCTAATGATCCATGTATTCCGAAAGGTAGACTGGATTGGGTCAGAGATTCTTAAGAACATCTCCGATAATGAGGGATGCTTCTTTGAGCCCAGCTTTCCAGCGTGATTCAGCTTCTTTCTTGGAAGTTTTCTCATCAAAACCCAGTTGCACAAGTCCTAGTATAGCCAATTCCAGTTGTGAATCCAAGGATTCTTGAGTTGATATGGTTTCATCTTCAACGAAGTGATCTGAAAGAAAACTCTCTAGCTTCTTTAAATTCTGTTTGAGTTCGAATAAAACTTTCTCAGAAGTTTTCCCTTTTACCTTGGGAATTTTTTCTAAGGCTTGCTTGTTCTCAGCTTTTGCGATATTGAATAGGGCATCTGCATCATAGAAAGAAAGTATTTTAAGCGAAGTCTGTTCTCCGATTCCATTGAAAGACTTCATAAGCCGAAAAAGCTCGCGATCACGTGCGGTAAGAAATCCAAATAATTTTTGGCTTCTGTCTGTAATCGAGTGATAGATATGCAAAACTATATTTGCATTTTCGGGAAGGGATTTCAGATGAAGATGAGTCGGAAAAGGAATTTGAATCTCGTAACCGACTCCACTAGCAGTTTCCAAAATTACATGACCCATTTCCAATCTAAGAACATTTCCGCGTAAGCTTGCTATCATAAAGTTAATCTGAAGATTCTAGTACAATGTCGTAGTTCAAGGATTTTTTCCTTGCTATTCTTTATTAACTCGTAGTGTATTAAAAAGTGGATTGAAGAAAACGTTTCATGAACTCCAAAAAAATTCTAATCTCAGGTACAAACGGATTTCTAGGAAGCTTTCTTATGAAATCAAAATTTTCAGAAATTCATGAACTGATTCCAGTTTCCAGAAATTCAGAGAATCGCATCGTTACTTCAGTGATCGAAAAATCGCAGAGTGAGCTTCCAATAAATAAACCAGTAAAATTTCCCAGCATGAACAATGCAGATGTTGCGATTCATCTTGCTGGACTTGCACATGAAACCAAAAATGCATCCGATCGCAATTCCTACTTCCAAGCAAATGTTGAACTCACAGAATCTTTTTTACACTCTGCATCCGAGCTCGGTGTAAAACATTTTCTTTTCTTTTCTACAATCAAAGTCTATGGAGAAGGTTTTAGCAATGATGCCATAAAGGAAGATTCGAAACCTTCACCTTCGGATATTTATTCCGAGACAAAATTGCTTGCTGAAGAGTTGATCCAGAAGAAAGCAAATTCACTGGGAATGTCTTATACAATCATTCGTCCGCCACTTGTCTATGGTCCAAATCCAAAGGCAAATATTCTATCCATTATGAATTGGATTCAGAAAGGTTATCCAATTCCAATATCGAGTCGATTGAACCGACGTAGTTTTGTTTCGACCTACAATATTGAATCCATGCTCTTACAAATCCTGGAGAGTAAAGCATCCAAGAATCAAATTTTTCTTGTTCAAGATCCAAGTCCTTTTTCTACTCTGGATTTGATTGAATTTATCGCAGAGGCTTTTGGGAAAAATTCCCGCACTCTGAAGATTCCCCATAATTTGGGTAAGATCATTTTTTCTGCACTAGGTAAGGGAAGAGCTTGGGACAAATTGAATGGAGATTTATACATGGATGATCGATCTAGTCGAGACAAATTGTCGTGGTCTCCACCTCATTCGACCCGCGAAGGCATTTATTCCATGGTTCAAGGCTTGTTCAAAATTTGAACAAAACATGTTGACAAATCCCCGATAGCCAGAAATTTTAAATAATTCTGTAACTTACGCGGCGGAGCTGCGTACACTCACCCGATTTAGAACAATTTCATTGTTTTTTAGGACAAATAAATATTTTTATCCCTGCATTCATTAGTTTTTTGATCGCTTTGGTCGTGGTTTGGATCTGGCAGATGATCCTTCGAAAAAAGGAAATCTATGATCATCCTAACCATCGTAGCTCACATATGATTCCCACACCAAGAGGTGGCGGAATTGGAATCTTTATCGCATTTATTCTTGTTTTTGGTTGGAGTCTCGATTGGACTTCGCCCGATTTCGCGTTGAGTGATTGGACTTGGTTTTTTCTTGGTGCAGTCAGCATTTTCTGGATCGGGATTTGGGATGATTTTCATTCGGCAAGAAGACGAACAAGACTTGCCATTCAACTCTTTGCTAGTGTTTGTCTTCTTCTATGGTTGATGGATCCTTTTCAAAAATGGATTTATAGCCTTTCGCAAATGGCGATTTTAAGTAGAATTTTTTCTGATTATCCCATCCATCTACTAGGTCAGTTGCAATTCATTTCCGTTCTCATGCAGATTGTTATTCTCATTGGCTTTGTATGGGTGATCAACCTATACAATTTCATGGATGGAATCAATGGAATCGCTGGTTTGCAGTCAGCATTTATGGGACTGTCCATTTCCTTTTTGGTTTATACATCTCATGGATATTCTGAGATCGTTTTAGGTTTTCTCGTTTTGGCTTTTGCAAGCTTAGGTTTCTTGGTTTGGAATTTTCCCATCGCAAAAGTATTCTTAGGTGACTGTGGAAGCAATTTTATTGGCTATATGCTTGCTGGATTTTCGGCATGGTCCTATCTATCTGGTTCTATAGAAATTTGGAGTTTGCTTGTTTTGAGCTCGCTTTTCTGGATCGATGCAACTTTTACACTTTTCAAAAGAGCCTATAGACGAGAGCGAATTTTCGATGCACATAAAGATCATGTCTACCAGATCCTATCCAGATTATGGAATAGTCATAGTTATGTGAGTCTTTTGTTTTTATTTATAAACTGTTTTATCCTTTTTCCCATCTCAGTATGGATTCAATCCAATCCAGATTGGGGTTGGTATGTATTTCTTGGATTGATGATTCTTTATTTAGGAATTTATACTTTTCTTAGCAATCTTTCGCACAAAACCAATGGCACCAGAACTACAACATAAACTATTAAGAGTTCTTCAGAACAGTCCCAACATTTCGCAGCGTGAGTTGTCGGAAGTTTTGGGTATTAGTTTGGGACGTGCCAATTTTTGTCTCCAAGCTTTGATTGAAAAAGGATTTATCAAAGCAAAAAATTTTAAGAATAATAAAAACAAACTTTCTTATGTATATCTTCTTACTCCTCAGGGATTGCAAGAGAAGGCAGAATTAACTAGGAAATTTTTTGAAATCAAGAAAAGAGAATACGAAGAATTGAAAAAAGAAGTGGAAGCGCTCAATCTTCCTGAAGAACCACCTGAGCAAAACAAAGAAATTCCCGTAATTGGATAAGAAGAGAAAGCAATGAGTATAATTTTAGTAACAGGCTGTAATGGACAATTGGGTTATGAGCTTCAGATGTTGTCTGATGTGATGGAGAATTCCGATCATTTTCTATTTCTTGATAAGAGTCAATTGGATATTACTGACAAATCAGCAATCGAGAAAATTTTTGCAGAAAACAAAATCATCTCGGTGGTTAATGCAGCAGCCTACACAGCTGTTGACTTGGCTGAGAAAGAAAAGGATCTCTGTCATAAAGTAAATGTTGATGGTGCAAGGAATTTAGCTGAAGTATCTGCTGATCATAAAGTTAAATTCATTCATGTATCTACAGATTTTGTTTTCGATGGTTCCAAATCAACTCCTTACAAAGAGGATGATGCAAAGAATCCCCTCGGTGTCTATGGATCAACAAAGTCTCAAGGAGAAGACGAAGTTCTAAAGGCGTATCCAAATTCACTCATCATTCGTACGTCTTGGGTCTACTCATCGTATGGCAAAAACTTTTTTACAACGATTCTGAGGCTTGGTCAAGAAAAAGAAGAAATAAAAGTCGTAGCAGATCAAATTGGAACTCCCACATGGGCAAGGGATCTAGCTTGGTTTGTCTATGAGGCACTTGGAACGAATGCTTCTGGAATCTATCATTTCACAAATGAGGGAGTTGCTAGTTGGTATGATTTCGCACATACTATCGTTGATGCTATGGGACTGGATTGTAATGTTCTGCCCATCACAACGGAGCAGTATCCAACAGCTGCAAAAAGACCAAGCTATAGCGTGTTAAATAAAGAAAAGACTCGCAAAGAATTTGGTTTCGAGAACAACCATTGGCGTGATGCAGTGCTCGCTCTTGCTGCAGAGCTAATGGATGGAATGGACGAAGGCGAGGAAGAGGAATAGGTCGAAATTCTCAAATCTGCATTTTAGATATTTTCAAAACATAAACTAACAGTCATGTCATCTACTAAGCGCGACCGTGCTATTATGATTCTTCAGAAAGAAATTTCTGTTTTTGTGTATGATGCAGTTCAGCTAGAGGGAATCAATTTTACTCTTCCCGAAGTGCAAACTCTACTGGAAGGTGTAACGATCGGAGGACATAAAATATCTGATCAAAATATTGCAATCAACCAAGGACTTGCATGGAAGCAACTGATAAGTTGGATCAAGGATGATGAATTTGAATTAACTATTACTAAAGCCTGCGATCTACATGCAGTCGCGGCCAAAGAGGATGCTCCGGAATGGGGCAAATTTAGAAGTGGACCCGTATCAATAGCGGGAACAAACTACAAGCCTCCTGAATCAAAAAATTTAGAATTTCGATTCAATCAAATGATAGAAGAATCAAGTGAAATTGCTGATCCAATCAATCGTGCAATTTCTGTTTTTTTACAAATGGCGAGAAATCAGTTTTTCTATGACGTAAACAAACGCATGGGTAGATTTTTTATGAATGGAATATTAGTAAATGAAGGCTTGCCTCCGATCAATTTGCCTGTTATCAAAAAATTAGAATTCAATAAATTGATGCTAGATTATTATCCAACTGGTAAAGAGCAAGCAATGAATGATTTCCTACGTGGTTGTATAAACCCCTATCATTGGGAAATTCTAAAAGACTAATTTTTAATAGTATAATTTGACTGAACAACAATCATTAATCGAAAATCAAGTCCATGTACTTTGGGTTCAATGCAATGACAAGCCTGGACTCATTCACGCAATCACTGCTTACTTACTCGCAGCTGAAGCAAATATAATTTCAAACCAGGAATATGTTGAGCCATTAGATCAAATTTTTTTCTTGCGAGCTGAATTTCAGATCAAGGATTCGAAACAAGAGATTATTTCAGAAATAAAAAATTGCCTAAGTAAAAGTCTGCCAGATCAATCCATAATTGAAATTGACAGACTCAAAAAACAAAAAGCGGTAATACTTGCATCCAAAGAAGCACATTGCCTTGGCGATATTTTGCTAAGATCAAGATTTCAAGAAGTGAATCTAGAAGTTCTATCAGTTGTTGCAAATCATAAAATTCTTGAAGAACTTACAAACGACTTTCATATTCCGTTTATTCATATAAGCAATGAGAATAGGGAGAGAAATATTGTTGAGTCAGAAATTGATGAAGTTCTTAGAAAACTAAATCCTGATCTAATCATCCTCGCTAAATATATGCGAATTCTTTCTGCAGAATTTACCAAGAAATGGGCAGGTAAGATTCTAAATATCCATCATTCTTTTCTTCCTGCATTTGTTGGTGCCAAGCCCTATACTCAAGCTTATTTGCGTGGTGTCAAAATCATTGGTGCAACCGCACATTTCGTAACAAGTGAGTTGGATGAAGGCCCAATCATCTCTCAAGATGTGATACCTGTGAATCATGCTTATTCTCCTGAGAAATTGGCAATGTTCGGAAAGGACCTAGAACGAAATGTTCTTGCACGAGCAGTTCGATTGGTGATTGAAAAACGTGTAATGGTCTATAAAAACCGGACTATAGTTTTTGAATAAACTACAGATGTTTTAATCTCAATTCTTTCCCGTGTGTGATCTTGATTGATTTAAGCAAGCTCTAGTTACTTTGCGTTCAAATAATGAACGAATCGGCTTGAAAAAAAATCTGCAATGCCGAACAGTGGATTTATAAGATTTGGAAAGAATTTTTTTTTGATTCCTACTTGGTTCAAATGCAATTTCTAAATCTATTTTAAGCTCTATGGGACTCATGGGGCGAAGCTGTGTTTAGCGATCCTGATTGGTAGTCTACTATGAATATACAATTGGATTTTAAAGATTTCGAAATCCTCAATACGATTTTTAACCGATATAATGTATCCGATTCAGTTTCGATCTATGGATCTCGTGCGAAAGGTTCAGCTAAAAAATACTCAGATTTGGATGTGTTGTTAGATTTTTCGAACCATGATATAGACAATAAGTCCAATCAGGCTATCTTTTATGAATTAGATGAAGACTTAATCAATAGTGATCTTGCTTTCCGGGTTGATCTGAAGAATCAGAGTAAACTCAACCAAGAATTTCTAGGTCGAATCTCCGAAAGCTTAATTTCATGGAAAAGAATACAAAATGAGTTTAGATCTTAGTCCTTTCTATAAATCTCTACAGAGTCTAGAAAATAGTCTAGGGGATTATAAGCTTGCCTATGAAAGTGATAAGAAAAATTTCCTGATTACATTACAGGCGGGCGTTATACAAAATTTTGAAGTAACATATGAATTGGCGTGGAAATTTATTAAGCGATGGCTTGAAGTAAATATTAGCCCGAATATTACTATGGGGATTACCAAAAAAGAATTATATAGGTTAGCGGGTGAGAATGGTTTGATCGACAATGTTGAAGATTGGTTTGAATATCATAAAGTCCGCAATGAAACTGTGCATACCTACGACAGGGAAGTAGCATCTAGAGCTTTCGATATTACAACAAAATTTTTAAAATCAGCAGAATTGCTGAGAAAAAGTCTAGAATTGAGAAATGATTAATGATGAAAACTGATTCTAAAATTTATATAGCAGGTCATCGCGGGCTTGTTGGTTCCGCTTTAAAACGGGTTCTTGAAAAAGAAGGTTACACCAATATCCTTGGTAAGACTAGACAAGAACTGGATCTAACCGAACAATCCGAAGTCAATGCATTCTTCAAAATGGAACGTCCTGAATATGTATTCTTATCTGCGGCTAAAGTAGGTGGGATACATGCAAACAATTCCTATCCTGCAGAATTCATTTTCTCCAATATTCAGATTCAAAACAATATCATTGACGCATGTTATAAATTTGGGGTAAAAAAATTAGTCTTTTTAGGTTCATCTTGTATCTATCCTAAATTTGCCAAGCAACCTATGGACGAAAGTCAATTATTGGATGGCAAATTAGAACCAACTAATGAACCATATGCTGTCGCAAAAATTGCAGGAATTGTAATGTGTCAGTCTTACAATCGCCAGTACGGAACGAACTATATTTCTGTCATGCCAACCAATCTTTATGGACCAAATGATAATTACCACCCAGAGAATTCACATGTCTTACCAGCACTTCTGAAGCGGATTCATGAGGCAAAAATTAACAATTCACCTGAGGTTGTTATATGGGGGACGGGTAAGCCATTGCGTGAATTTCTTTATTCCGATGATATGGCAAGAGCTTGTTTATTCTTAATGAAAAACTATGATGTGACGGCTGATTCAAAGGGTGGCGAGCATGTGAATATTGGATCAGGCATTGAAGTCTCCATAAAAGAATTAGCCGAAACCATTCAAAGAGTCGTTCAATATCCTGGAAAGCTAAACTTTGATCTAACTAAGCCAGACGGAACCCCTAGAAAATTGCTTGATGTATCTAAACTCCATCGAATGGGCTGGAAGCATGAGGTTGAATTGGAAGAGGGAATTACCAATGCCTACAAGGACTTTCTTGAAAATGGTGGAGTTGAGAGATAGATTTAAATATCAAATATGAAAAAATCTCTAACATCCGAGGAAGTTTCCACAATTTCTAATTACTTTTCCAAAAATTCGCAAATACTGGCCATTTATTTAATGGGATCTGCAGCTCGTGAATCATTAAAACCTGGAAGTGATATAGATCTAGGTATTTTGCCAATTGACGGGGAAGAAGTTAGTTCAAGCGATCTTATGAAATTTATTGGTGACTTGGGATATGAATTGGGATTTGATTTTGATTTAGGAATTCTTGGATCAAGAAATCTTGTATATTCTAAAGAAGCTATCTTTAAGGGAAGATGTATTTTTACAAAAGATGAGATTGCAACAAAAAAGAAAATTAACACTCTTTTATCCATGTATTACAATTTTCAATTTGAACGTAGAGACGTTTTAAATGCCTATAGAGTCAGATGATATTATTTCTAATAAAGTTAGTATAATACAAAGAGCAATCAGTAGAGCTCTTGCAGAGTTTAGGAAAAATCCAGAATTCACAAGTTATACAGAGTTAGATGCACTAATTTTAAATTTAGAGCGTGCTTGTCAGGCAGCAATTGATCTGGCAATGCATCTAATTGCGGAAAAGCAGTGGGGAGTTCCTCAGTCTAGCGCCGACGCTTTTAGAATTCTTGAATCTAAATCATCGATTAGTAAAGATACAGCAAAATC
This sequence comes from Leptospira sp. GIMC2001, assembly GCF_028462125.1. Classification (NCBI taxonomy): domain Bacteria; kingdom Pseudomonadati; phylum Spirochaetota; class Leptospiria; order Leptospirales; family Leptospiraceae; genus Leptospira; species Leptospira sp. GIMC2001. The sequence continues at coordinate 1,913,099 of NZ_CP115468.1, forward strand.
CCTTATTTCTATGGTCGGATTTAGAAATATAGCCATTCACGAATATCAAAAACTAAACTTGGATATTGTATCGCAAATTATGAAGGTAGATTATCTAGTTTTTCAGAGATTTTGCGATGAGCTTGGATTTGCTATAAAATTCGAAGATTTAAACTAACCACAAAGTTCTCAAATGTTTCCACAAAGAACGCAAAGGGAAGAAAAGTAGAACAAATTATTGAATTATTTTCTAATATGCTAAGCCAAGAAGAAAAATTAAATCTAATGAAAAGTCTCTGTTGGGATTATACCACATCTCCACAAGATTTACTAGATCTAACTGAAGGTCGAGTAGAAGAGGCAGGTGCCTTCGACACGGTAGGTTGGTTTGTTCGTTGTTTGCAAAGTCTTCCCTGGCATGTTTTGGTTCCCTTATACGGAGGAATCGAGAGAGTAAAGATTCTGCTTACGGAAGACGTAATCAAACGTGTCTGGCCAGCGTCTAGGAGAGAAAATTTTGAACGAATCAGAAAAATTTTATCTGGAGAGCCTGTATCCCCTTCAAGATGGGGTGCTGAGTTCCATAAGGAAATCAACAACACCATTTTTTCTAACCGGTGGTACCGCTCTCAGTCGCGCATATTTAAACCATCGCTATAGTGATGACTTAGATTTCTTTGTAAATTCAGATAATGATTTTATTATACATGTCGAACAATGTCTTAGTCAATTATTAGATGATGAATATATTTGGAATGAAAAAAAATTTATAAAAACTAAAGACTTTTGCCAGTATTTTATTTATACAAATCACAAGCCTGATGTTGTTTTGAAAGTGGATTTTGTTAATGATATAGCTAGTCATTTTGGTGGAATTCTAGAAACTGAATTATTTATTAAAACAGATTCAGTGCGAAATATCTTAAGCAATAAAATATCCGCTTTGTTTCGATTGGCCGCAAAAGATGTAGTAGATTTGGTTTATCTTGCTGCTAATTATAGTTTTCATTGGTCAGATATTATAAATGAAGCTAGAGAAAAGGACAGTGGAATCGAAGCAACTGTAGTTTCGGAAATTCTAAAAACTTTTCCAGTTAAGAAGTTGGATGAAATAAATTGGGTTGTAAAACCAAATAATGAACGATTCATGTTGAACCTTATGCAGATGGCGAAAGATTGCATTGAAGTGAAGGCGAATAGTTTGTATATTCAATAGTAATATTTAATCAAAAGGATTTAAAAATTTTTTGCTAGATTTTTAAGTTAAAATCTGCACCAAAACGTATAATTCATTATGAAATCTCCTAATACAAATATCATCCATCTAGTCAATAGCTCCATAAAACACCGGGAGCTGATCTGGAATATGACAAATCGAAATGTCTTGGGTAAATACAAAGGTTCTAGTTTCGGTTATTGGTGGTATCAGAAAACTAAATCTGGTTTTGCGGATGTAGTGTAGGGCATTGGTAAGCGTAGTCGTTGGTTCGGGAATTATTGGATCATGGATTGCATTGCAATTGGCTGAAGCAAACGAAGAAGTTTATGTTTTTGAAAAATCTGAGAATGCTGGAGATGGAATCAGCGGAAGAAACTCTGGTGTTTTGCATTCAGGGATATACTACGATTCCAATTCTTTAAAGTCTAAGTTTTGCCTGCGAGGATATGATTTAGCAATTCCTTTTTTTCAGAATCATAATGTACCTTTTTCAGTATGCGGTAAGGTAATTACTTCTGGCTTGGGTGAAACAAAGCAAGCAGAACAAGATAAAGAACTAGAAATCGAAAAGCTTCTTGAAAATGGAAGAAATTTAGATATTCGTGATATTGAAATTAAGAGAAATCCGGGAAATATTTGGAAGCATGTCGAAGGAACTCTCGCACTATGGATACCTAAAACCGGTGTAGTTGATGTATCTAGTTATCTAAAAGCTCTATGGAAAGCATGTGAAGATAAGGGAGTTTTTTTTCTAAAGAATAAAAAAATATCCGTTGATAAAGGTCAAGTCTATTCTATAGATAGCACGACTCAAAAACGAGAAGACATTCAAGCAGATCACTTTATAAATGCTTGCGGATTGCATTCAGATGATCTGATTGAGCAATCAGGTCAATTTGGATACGAAATACGTCCCAATAAAGGTGAGTACTTTCGTCTCAAGAAAACACTGCCTTATCAAACTCTAATCTATCCATTGCCTATGAAAAATTCAACTGCATTGGGTGTGCACTATACTTTTCATTTGGGTGGTGAAGCTTATGCTGGACCGAATTCAAATTGGGCTGAATCGAAAGAAGACTATAGAATTCAAACTCCTCGCGAAGTCTACTACCAATCTTTAAGAAATATATTGAATTATTATAAAGAAGATGATTTAACTGAAGGTTATGTAGGACTGCGTCCTAGACTTTTTTATAAAAATGAAGCAATCAAGGATTTTAAAATAATTCAAGAATCTAATTGGATTCATCTTTTGGGAATTGAAAGTCCTGGTCTAACATCTGCTCCAGCAATTGCTGAGGAAGTTGTTAGATTGGTGACGAAATAATTTTACGTCTTGTATAAATTAGAAGAGTGAGTAAATAAATGTTAAAATTAGAAGATCATTACAAGGATTACAGAGAAAAATTGAATCTGGCAATGGCTCCTGAAAGAGCAGCTGAAATTGAAAAGCTTGCTTTAGCATTGCAGGATGCATGGATCAATAAGAAATATGTATACTTTTGTGGGAATGGTGGAAGTGCTGGGAATGCCATACATTTAGCGAATGATTTTAATTATGGCATAGACAAAGGGGGCGGAATCGGACTCAGAGTCGAAGCACTTCCTGCAAATTCTGCAGTAATCACTTGTATTGGAAATGATGAAGGATATGAAAATATTTTTTCTCAACAAATAAATGTTAAGGCCAATGAAGGTGATGTTTTAGTAATTTTATCGGGAAGTGGTAATTCCCCTAACGTAGTAAAAGCTTTAGAAGCAGGAAATAAAATTGGAATGAATACTTTTGCAATATTAGGTTTTTCTGGTGGCAAATGCAAATCCATCGCTAAGAATCCAATTCATTTTCCCATTGACGATATGCAGATCGCAGAAGATTTACAGCTTATTGTAGGTCATATTTGTATGCAGTGGCTGTATGCCAACGGTCGAGGTTAAAATTTGAAAGCTATTGTAACAGGTGGTTGTGGATTTATAGGCAGTCATTTAGTAGATCTACTTCTAGAAAATAAAATAGATGTTACTGTAATTGATAATTTCAGTACAGGTAGACCATTAAATTTACAGCATGTAAAAGACAAAGTTGAAATAGTTCAAGCTGATATAAGCGTAAATGGAGATTGGGTTTCTCATTTCAAAAATACTGACCTAGTTTTTCATATTGCTGCGTTAGCTGACATTGTTCCAAGTATTCAGAATCCTGACACATATTTTCAATCCAATGTAGTTGGAACTTTTAATGTATTGCAAGCAGCAAGAGATGCTCATGTAAAAAGATTTGTCTATGCAGCTTCTTCTTCTTGCTATGGAATTCCAGAAGTTTACCCTACTCCAGAGAATTCCGAAATATTACCGCAATATCCTTATGCACTTACAAAAAGAATGGGCGAAGAGCTCGTTATGCATTGGGCAGAAGTATATAAATTGCCTGCAGTTTCGTTAAGATTTTTTAATGTATATGGTCCAAGATCGAGAACTTCAGGAACTTATGGTGCCGTTTTTGGTGTATTTCTTGCTCAGAAACTAGCCGGTAAACCTTTTACGGTCGTTGGTGATGGAAAGCAAACTAGAGATTTTACATTTGTAACCGATGTAGCAAATGCAATTTTTACCGCTGCGAAATCGGATAAGGTTGGTGAAATCTATAATGTGGGAAGCGGGGCAACCATTTCCGTAAATCGTATTGTAGAGCTGTTGGGTGGTGAGAAGGTTCACATTCCCAAGAGACCAGGTGAGCCTGATTCAACTTATGCGGACATTTCCAAAATCAAGCGAGAATTGAATTGGTCACCAAAAATTTCGATCGAAGTAGGAGTTGGCGAATTGCTTAAGCATATTGACTATTGGAAAGAAGCTCCAGTTTGGACACCTGACAAAATTCAAGAAGCAACTTCAGATTGGTTTAAGTTTCTAGGAAATGAGCAAAAATAAAATTTCTGCACTTTTACTTGCTGCAGGTTTTGGAACTAGACTCAAACCCTTTACTAATATTCTACCCAAGTGTTTGATGCCAATCAGTGGGATTCCACTTCTAGAAATTTGGCTAGATAATTTAAAGAAAATTTCCATTGATAAAGTTTTAGTTAACCTTCATTATAAGAAAAAAGTTGTAGAAGAATTTCTGAATAGATCGAAATTCAATAACTTCGTTACACCAGTTTATGAAGATGAACTTTTAGGAACAGCAGGAACAATTACAGCCAATTATTCATTCTTTAAGGATAGAACTGTTTTACTTGCACATAGTGACAATCTATGCATTTGCAATTTTGAAGAATTTCTGGATTATCATTTAAATAAAAGACCGAAGAATACTTCTATTACTATGATGACTTTTCGTACTGATACACCTGAGACTTGTGGAATCGTTGAGATCGATTCCGAAGGTATTGTGAATAATTTCTTCGAAAAAGTTGAGAACCCACCTGGCAATCTAGCAAATGCTGCAATTTATCTGATCGAGCCTGAAGTTATTGATTGGATAGCCTCGAATGATTCGATTACGGATTTCAGCAATCAAGTTCTTCCAGAATGGATAGGAAAAATTGCTACATGGGAAAATAAAGAGACCATGGCTGACATTGGAAATCCCGCTTCTCTGATAGCGAATCAATCTGTTATGATCGATCATGAATTGTTAACAAATGATTCATGGTCTAAAGAATTTTCCTCACATCCAATTCATAAAATGATTAGAGACTACAATTGAGCGCAATTTCAAAAATTAAAAGTATTTCTAGTCAGGAAGATCTCAATTCTTTAGGCAGCAGCAATGAAACTGTTTTATGTTTCGGACATTTTAATGTAATTCATCCAGGACATATTCGTTTTTTACAATTTGCTAAATCCTTAAATAAGAAACTGCTAGTCTGTGTTTTAGGTGATCACTTGATCAGTCAACCTGAGCAGTCAAGATATTTTAAGATGATGGAGCGAGCTGAAGGTGTTGCTTCTCTTCATTTTGTAGATGAAGTAGTTGTCTTGGATGATGTTTCGCTTGAACTATTTATTGAGAAAATTAAACCAAAATCATTGGTATTGGGAAGTGAGTGGGAACGAAAGCCTTTACCAGAAATTGCCAATGCGATAGCTACGGTAGAAAAGTTTGGCGGGAAGGTTCATTTTCAGGCTGGAGAAGTCCACTATGCAAGCGCAGACTTATTGCATAGCAGTCAAGAAATTCTAGATATCGAAAAGCGTTCTTTATTTTTACAAGCATGCAAAAGACAAGGAATTCAAATAAGCAGTCTTGTTGGTATTATAGAAAAATTTACAAAAACAAGAATTCTTGTAATCGGTGATACGATAGTCGATCAATACGTTGCATGTGATGCAATTGGGATGAGTGCAGAGGCTCCTGTACTTGTTGTTCGAGAAATGGAATCCAAGGAATTTGTGGGCGGTGCTGGAATTGTAGCAGGTCACCTAAAAGCACTTGGATCGGAATCAATTTATCTGTCTGTTGTTGGAAATGACTCGAATGCTCAAATCGTAGAAGACGATTTAAAAAAGCAAGGGGTAGAGACTTATCTGATTAAAGATGAGTCAAGACCTACGACATTTAAGATTAGATACATGGTTGAAAACCAGAAACTCTTTCGTGTGAGTCGCATGAAGGAACATTCTATTTCGAAAGAAATTGAAGATTCCGTTATTGAGAAATTACGAGCCTTATCGGATTCAATCCATGGGATTCTTGTTTCTGATTTTGTGTATGGTATGATCACTGAAAGAATTCTCAATGAAATCGTTGATATAGCCAAAAAGAAAAATTTGATCTTGTTTGGTGACCTTCAATGCAGCAGTCAGGTTGGGAATGTAACGAAATTCAAAAACTTTGATCTACTTACTCCAACGGAAAGGGAAGCAAGAATTGCTCTAAGCAATCATACTGCTGGAATTGAATCTGTTGCAAATAAAATTCTGGATTTGACTGAATCAAGACAACTAGTAATTAAATTAGGGTCTGAAGGATTTATTTCTTACTCCAATTCTAAATCGGACAAATTTCTAAATAAGGAACATTTTCCAGCGTTGGTTTCAAACCCAGTTGATGTCGCAGGTGCTGGAGATTCTTTGCTTGCCGCAATGTCTGCATGCTTACTTGCGGGCGCAAATATTATGGAAGCTTCCGCGATCGGTGCTTGTATGGCTGCACTATCAGTTCAGACCGTCGGAAATATTCCGATTCAAAGTAATAAATTAATCAATTATATAAGAAAGCTAGGAGAATGAATTTTGTTAAATTTTAAAAATATTTTTATAACTGGTGGAGCCGGATATGTAGGCGCTGTCTTGGTCAAGCGGTTACTAGACCATGGTGCCAAAGTTACAGTTCTTGATCTAATGCTCTATGGTGATGATGTAATTGATCCGAATCCAAATTTAAATATGGTTAAAGGTGATATACGAGACCAAGCATTGTTAAATAAATTAATTCCAGGACATGATTTGGTAATTCATCTTGCTTGTATTTCGAATGATCCAAGTTTTGAACTAAATCCCAATCTAGGAAAATCCATAAATTTGGATGCGTTTAGACCGCTAGTTGAGATTTCGAAATCAAATAATGTGAAGAGATTCATCTATGCTTCTTCTTCCTCGGTTTATGGAGTTAAAGAAGAGCCAAATGTCACTGAGGATTTTACACTAGAGCCACTCACGGATTATTCTAAGTTCAAAGCTGATTGTGAGAAAATTCTTTCCGAATATCAATCTCCTGATTTTACTACTGTAACCATTCGTCCTGCAACAGTCTGTGGATATTCACCAAGGCAGCGATTAGATGTAGTTGTAAATATTTTGACAAATCTTGCTTATCATAAAAGAGAAATATCCGTGTTTGGTGGTGATCAATTGCGACCTAATATTCATATTGAAGATATGGTTGATGCATATATCGCTCTGATCAATGCAGATGATGATAAAATAGCTGGTGAAATCTTTAATGCTGGATATGTAAACTACACAGTCTTGCAATTGGCGGAAATGATTAAAGAAACAATTGGAGATGATGTTAAGTTAATCCAAACTCCTACAAATGATAACAGATCTTACCATGTATCCTCAGAAAAAATATTTAAAAAATTAAATTTTAAAGCAAAGCGATCCATTCAAGAAGCCGCGAACGATTTAAAAGTTGCATTTGAGAAAGGACTTTTACCGAACTCACTTACTGATGAGAAATATTTCAATATAAAAAGGATGCAATCCGTAGAATTAAGGTGAATCAATGGAAGTAAGATATTCGTATTTAAAACAACAATTTGAAAATTGTGAAGATCTGTGGGATGAGTTAAAGCGATTTGTTCCCACAGGGGATTTTACACTCGGGAAGCCCTTGCAAGAATTTGAAAGAAGGTTTGCAGATCTCATTGGAACTAAGCATGCAATAGGTGTGAACTCTGGAACAGATGCAATTAAGCTATCACTAAAAGCCCTTGGAGTAGGCTTCGGAGATGAGGTTATTACAACTGCTAATACTTTTGTCGCTACCGTTGGCGCAATTGCAGAATTAGGTGCCATTCCTGTCTTTGTGGATTGCAATGATACATTCTGTATGGATGTTGATTTATTGGAGAGAGCTATAACAGAAAAAACTAAGGCAATTGTTCCTGTGCATTTTACAGGCTATATGACAGATATGAGAAAATTATTACCTATAGCCCGAAAATATAATCTTCCTATTGTTGAAGATGCATGCCAGTCTATTCTGGGATCTATTGACAATAAAAAAGCGGGAACTTGGGGTAATGCTGGTGCATTTTCCTTACACCCTTTGAAAAACTTAAATGTTTGGTCTGATGGAGGGATTATTACCACGGATGACGATAAACTCGCTGAAACTCTGAGATTACTCCGAAACCATGGCTTAATTGATAGAGATAAGGTCGAAATATTGGGATGTAATTCCAGATTAGATACTTTGCAAGCTGTAGTAGGAAATTGGTTAATACCAAGTGCCATTGATATATCTAATAAAAGAATTGAAAATGCTGAATATTATGATAAGCATCTGAGTAAAATAAAGGAAATTACCATTCCTCCGAGACCAGCTGATTTTAGGATAGTTTTTCATTTATATATAGTATTTGCTGAGGATCGAGACAGACTTCTTGAATACTGTATAAAGCAAGGTATTGAATCTAAAGTTCATTATCCAATACCGATCTATCGTCAGAAGGCATTATCCTCCTTTGGCTATAAAGAAGGTGACTTTCCAATTACCGATGGTCATACGAAAAAAATTATAACCTTTCCTTGCGATCAACATTTGTCCGTAGAACAAATGGACTACGTGATTTCTACAGTTCAAGAATTCTACAAAAAATAAGGACTAAGAAGAATGACGAGCATCCCATATATAAACCTTTCAGAACAATGGAAGCAGGAAAGAGCGGAATTATTGCCTATCATAGAAGCAGTATTGAGTTCTGGTCAATATATTGGAGGTAACGAAGTAAATATCTTTGAAGAAAATGTTGCTAAGCTTTGTGGAGTTAAGTATGCAGTTTCTTTGAATAGTGGAACAGATGCACTAGTATTTGGTTTATCCGCTATTGGTGTTCGACCAGGTGATGAAGTTATTACTCCTCCGAATTCATTTATAGCATCTACCTCAGCTATTACACATTTGAAAGCAAAACCTGTGTTTGTCGATGTTGGTGATGATCAAAATATAGATTCACTCAAAATCGAAAAAGCTATCACTAGCAAAACAAAAGCAATAATGCCTGTTCATTTGACAGGTAGAATTGCTGATATGAATACAATTATGAATATTGCCAATAAATACTCGCTTCCTGTAATCGAGGATTCTGCTCAGGCAATAGGATCAAAATACGATGGAAAAAATAGTGGATCAATTGGAAGAGTTGGCTGTTTCTCTACTCATCCATTAAAAAATCTCAATGCATGTGGTGATGGTGGATTTCTAACTACTAATGATGAAAATATTTACAAACAAATTAGTAGCCTGAAGAATCATGGTTTAGTCGATCGTAACACAGTAGAAAAATTTGGTTATGTATCCAGAATGGACTCTTTACAAGCTGCTATTCTTAACTATCGTTTGCAAAAGCTACCAGATTTAATTGAAAAAAGGCGCAGAAATGCGGCTGCCTATACTTCGATGCTTGATTCAAGAAATATATTCATACCTAAAGATAGAGATATTGAGTTTAACACCTATCATACTTTTGTTATACAAGTAGATAAACGAGATGAACTTAAAAGTTACTTAATGTCAAAGGGAATTGAAACTTCTATTCATTATCCGATACCGATTCATTTGCAACCTGCCAGTAAATCCCTTGGTTATAAAATAGGAGATTTTCCAATGACTGAAAATCAAGCAAATAGAATATTAACGTTACCGATTCATCAATATTTACGTGAAGATGAATTAGGAAAAATTGCCGAGTCTGTAAATAGCTTTTATAAGTAATAAATGAAAATAGGAATAGATCTAGATAATACTATTATCTCGTACGATAGATCTTTTGCAACAACTGGGAAAAAATTGGGTTTAATCCCAGACAATTGGTTTGGAACAAAGTTAGAAGTTAAGAACTATTTAAAAAAGAATCATAATGGTGAAGCTGATTGGCAAAGGTTGCAAGGGAAAGTCTATGGACGCTTCCTTTATTTATCAGAATTGTATCCAGGGATATATAGATTTCTCTGGCGATGCAAACAGAAAGGATTTCAAGTTGATATTGTCAGTCATAAAACTGAACTAGGTCACTTTGATGAGGAAAAAATTTCTCTAAGACAAGCAGCATTAGATTTTCTGTTAGAGAAAGAAATATATAAACAAAATTCATCTAGTTTTATTAATCAAATTTACTTTCTCAGCACGAAAGAAGAAAAAATTGAAAAGATAAAAAAAGAAAACTATTCATGTTTTATTGACGATTTATTTGATATTCTTTCGGATCCTAATCTTTCAAAGATTGAAAGAAAATTTTTTTTCAATCCAAATTTAGTTCTAAGCGAGGCTGGAATAGGGAATATAGAAAATGTATCCAACTGGGGTGAAATAGAAAATTCAATTTTCGGAAAATACAGTCAAGATGATTTAATGAATTTCACTTCTGAATTTAAGCTATCTAATTTTAATAAAGCAATTTGGTGTGAGGGTCAAGGAAATTCTAGAATCGCATATATCGAAACTTCGGAAACAAAAAAGTATGCACTAAAGATATATCCGGCAGATTCTAACCATAATCGATTACAATCAGAATTTAATGGATTTAAGCTTTTACAAGAAAATTCAATAAATAATATACCAAAGCCGATTCAGTTCAACGATAAATTAAATTCTGCAATTTATGAATGGATTGATGGAGAGAAGATAGAGCAACCATCAAAACTAGAAATTGATGCTATGCTTAATTTGATGAAAAGCTTAAAAACAATTTCAAAACAAGAAATAGAAAAGGGCATTAAAATTCAGAAAGCTTCAGCTGCTTGTTTGTCTTGTTTAGATATTGAAAATCAAATAAACAATCGTTTGAAACTTGTTTATCCGGCAACGCAATACAATCAAAAATTAAAAATTTTTCTTGATAAAGAAATAATTCCTTTTAAGAGATTTCTCGTAAACTGGGTAAAAAAAAATTGGGAAAGCAAAGAGAGTTATTACCAACCAATTGAACATAACCTTTTGGTGCTTAGTCCATCAGATTTTGGTTCTCATAATATGCTAAGAAACCAAGAGCAAGAATTATTTTTTTTGGATTTCGAATATTTTGGTTGGGATGATCCAGTAAAACTGGTTGTGGATGTTTCGGTTCATCCTGCGATGAATCTTGATGAAGACTTAAAGGAATATTGGAAAAAAGGCATGTTCTCAATTTTTGGATCAAGCATTAAAGATAGATATAATCTTACTTGGGCTATGTATTCATTATGTTGGTGTTTTATTTTGCTTAATGAATTCCGAAAAGATATTTGGATGCGAAGAGTTATTGCTAACTCCAGAAAAGAAGATAAACATCAAGAAATTTTAGAACAGCAATTGAATAAATCAAAAAATTTATATGAATATGTTCAGAACAGTTTTTATAAGCAAATAGGTAAAGGTTGATTTTATATGGATAATCGCTCTAAACATTTAAGAAGACTGATAGTTGAAATGATGGAATTTGAAAAACGGGGACATATTGGTCCCGCTCTTTCACTGATTGAAATCTTACGTGTTCTCTATGATAATATTCTAAATTTTGATTCTAAAAATCCTAACTGGGAAGAAAGAGATCGATTAATTCTTAGTAAAGGTCATGGCTGTCTTGCACTTTATTCTATCTTAGCTGATAAAGGATACTTTCCTATGGAGATTTTAAAAACTTTTGGAAAACCCGATTCAATATTAGGTGGTCATCCTGAACGTGATAAAGTTCCGGGAGTGGAAGCATCAACTGGTGCCTTAGGGCATGGTTTACCTATAGGAGTTGGAATGGCTATTGCAGCAAAAATAAAAAACAAAAACTTTCGTGTATTTGTCATAACTGGTGATGGTGAGATAAATGAAGGTTCTAATTGGGAAGCCGCTCTCTCCGCATCAAAGCACCGATTATCTAATTTAAGTTTAATTATTGACTACAATAAATTACAATCTTACGGAAAGGTTTCGGAGGTCTTGGAATTAGAACCTTTAGTAGACAAATGGAGAAGCTTTGGATTTTCGACGGTTGAAGTAGATGGTCATGATGTTAATCAATTAAAGGATTTGTTTTTAAAATTACCTCTAGAAAATGATAAACCAACAGCCATCATTGCACATACAGTAAAAGGGAAGGGATTTGCATCTGCTGAAGGAAATCCGAAGTGGCATCATAAAAATAAGATAAGTCCAGAAGAATTTTCGGACATGTATAAATCCTTGGAGATATAATCATGCGAGTAACCAGCTTAAATTGTGTTCATGAATTAGCTAGCAAGGATTCAAGAGTAGTTTATATTGGATCTGATCTCGGGGCAGGTGTGTTGGATGAAATGAAGAAGGAATTTCCTGATCGTTTCTTTATGGAGGGTGTGAGTGAACAATATATAATTGGAATGGCTGCTGGATTATCAATGGAAGGTTATATTCCGTATGTTAATACAATTGCTACATTTTTAACCAGAAGATGTTTTGAACAGATTGCAATCGATTTATGTCTGCATGATTTACCCGTTAGATTAATAGCTAATGGTGGAGGTGTAGTATATGCACCGTTAGGTCCGACTCACTTAGCAGTAGAAGATTTTGCTATTCTACGTTCTTTACCAAATATGACTATAGTAGCTCCTTGTGATGCTGAAGAAATGAAGCGATTGATGCCATTAACTTTAGATTGGCCTCATCCAATATATATTAGATTGGGTAAGGGTGGCGACAAAGTAGTTAGCGATCCTAATTTAAAATTTGAAATTGGAAAAGGAATTCTGATGAAAGATGGAAAGGATGGACTTTTCATTACAACAGGAGTAATGACCCAATTAGCTCTGGAAGCTATCGATATTTTAATTAAAGACGGTATTGATTGTGGGTTATTACATATGCATACGGTGAAACCGTTAGATGGAGATATACTCAGAGCAGTAGTTCCAAATGTTAAAGCAATTGTTTCAGTAGAAGAACATACTCGAATCGGAGGACTAGGATCTGCAATTTTAGAATTTTTTAATGATGAAATGCCTGATCAAACCAGGAAAATTAAAAGACTTGGACTTCCTGATAAATTTGCAGATAAATACGGCAGTCAGGATTCGTTACTAAATTATATGGGAATATCAAAGGAATCTTTAGTTTCTGCCATGAAGGAATCTATTAATTTCTAGGTCGGACGTTATTACAAAGTTGTGATATATCCGTGTACAGTTCAAATATTAATAAGGATCTTATAGGCTTATGTTTTTAACTGAAAGTGATACTAAAATATCTAAAGAATATTTAGAAAATGCTTACACAATTCAAGAGGTTGCAGATAAAAAATCCCTAGATTGGATTCGAGATTGTATTGCAGATATCGTTAGAAAAATTTTAGGGATTAAAAAGAATGAAAAAAATGATGAATTATTAAACCTAATTCATAATAAAGTTTCTATAGATGAATTGAATAATTTCAGATTAAAAGTTATTCAGGAAATGAATTCAAATAGAGATTTTCGTTTTCATTATTTTAATTTAGCTAGACCTTATATTGAAGCATTGGTTGGCAATGAATTATCGATGCAATTAAGGATAAATTTAAGCATTCAATTTCCGGACGATGTTAGCTCATTATTGCCAGTACATTCTGATACTTGGTCTGGTGATTCACCCTATGAAATAGTTGTATGGTTACCGATCGTTGATTGCTATCGAACAAAGTCCATGTATCTGCTTCCTCCGAAGGCATCAAAAAAATTAGTTAACGAATTTAAGGAAAAAGCTGGCTTTACGAGTGAAGATTTGTATCAATCTATTTCGGACGATGTGAAGTGGCTCGAAATAAAATATGGCCAGGTTTTGTTGTTTGACCAAGGTTATCCACATGGAAATCGAATAAATAAAGAGTCGGAAACTAGGTGGTCAATGAATTGTCGGTTTAAAGGTGTGTTTACACCTTACGGTGATAAAAAGTTAGGTGAATTTTTCGAACCTATCACACTTCGGGCTGCTTCAAGGGTAGGAATGGACTACAAGTTCCCAAGTGTTAAATGAAAAAGGTAAGAGGATACATTTTTAGTAGACCCTTTCAAGGTGAAAGAGTTCCACAGCATGTGCAAAACATTGTAATTAGAGATTATTGCAATAAAGCGGGTTTGCAGTACCTACTTAGTGCAACGGAATATGCCATGAATGATAGTCATTTAATCTTTGAACAAATATTAGATGAATTGCCTGAAATAGATGGAATTATACCATATAGCCTTTTTCAACTCCCAGTTGATTCTGAACATAGGGCAAAAATATATAACCGTATTCTTTCAATAAAAAAAACTTGCTATTTTGCTGTTGAAGGGCTTAAGCTCTGCAATCAAGAAGATAGTGAAAGAATTGAAAATATTTGGAAGATTAAATTAACCTTACCCTATTGCTTGAATTATTAGGTAATGCTCAATAATATTAATCATGCTGTTAAGGCTTTAATTTATCAGGATGATTGTAAGATCTTGTTACAACAAAGAGATTATTCTCCGGGTATACTTTTTCCTGGCTACTGGACATTTTTTGGTGGACTAGTTGAAGAAGGTGAATCCTTAGAAAAGGCATTGGAGCGAGAATTAATTGAAGAATTGGGTTGTCTTCCTGGCAAAATTCAAAAAGAAATATTTGAATGGGTTTGGAGTGGTGAATCAATCATTTATAACCATTGCTTACCAATTCGTTGTGAAGTTGATTCTGGATTATTGGAACTAAATGAAGGCTTAGCTATGAAATGGTTTTATATAGAAGAGTTGCGAAAGGAACTACCATTAGTTCCAGGCATTCTAAATAATCTTAATAAAGTTCATAATTTTTTAAAGTTATTTTGATCTGCTAACAAAGAAAAATGAAATGAAAAAATTAAAAAATTTTGTTACACCGCTACATACATCCAGTAAGCGCGACTGCCTTGCAAGGATGAATGACAATAAAGTCGATTGTATGATCAAAGCCAAAGAATACGGATTTGATTATTGGGATGGGGACAGACGATTTGGCTACGGTGGCTATAAATATTTGCCAGGACGGTGGAAGCCTGTTGCGGAGGCTTTAATCAATGACTATAATTTAACTGCTGGGTCATCTGTTTTAGATATTGGCTGTGGGAAAGGCTACTTATTGTATGAGATGATCCTTATCCAGCCCGAATTAAAAATCGTTGGTTTAGATATTTCAACCTATGCTTTAGATCATGCAAAAGAAGAGATTCAACCATTTATCAGTTTGCATAATGCTAAAGATCCTTTACCATTTAAGGAAAATCAATTTGATCTTGTAATATCTTTAGGAACTTTTCATAATTTAAAGCTATTTGATTTAAAGACTGCTCTAGGAGAAATGGAAAGGGTTGGGAAGCAGAAATATTTAATGCTGGAAAGTTATAGAAATGAACAGGAATTATTTAATTTAGAATGCTGGGCATTGACAGCGGAATCCCTTTTGGAAGTATCAGAATGGATTTGGTTGTATGAGGAATTTGGCTATACCGGCGATTATGAATTTATTTATTTTTAAAATCAATGTCAAAAGATAATATAATCATTCTTGGTCACTCTGGATTTATTGGCACAAATTTAGAAAACTATCTATCAAAGTCAGAAGGTTTCAATGTTATAGGGCGATCTCTTCCTGAAATTGACCTAACGAATTTACAGGATTATCATAAGCTAGCCTCTTTTATGAATTCAAGTAGTACAATCATTTTAGCTGCAGCTGTAAAAAGACAGTTTGGTGATACTATAGATATTTTTGATCAAAATATGAAGATAGTTGAAAATCTATGCAGGGTCTTAATCGATCATCCCGTAAAAAAAGTCATTTATATGAGTTCCACAGCCGTTTACGGTGAAGAGACGGAGAACCGAAATATATCAGAATCGACTCCAGTAAATCCCACATCTTATTATGGAATAAATAAATTCACATCTGAATGCTTGTTACGAAGATCAATAGATACTAAAACAAAGCTAATTTGCTTGCGACCTCCTTTAATTTATGGATTAGGAGATATAGGTAAAACATACGGACCTTCTGGATTCATTTCGGCAGCTAAAGAAAAAAGTCAAATAACATTATGGGGTGATGGAACCGAACTTCGAGAGTTCATTTATATTGAAGATTTATGTAAAATTATTGAAAAATTAATTCATTCAGATTTTGAAGGTGCTTTGAATATTGTTAGTGGAATAAGTTATAGTTTCATTGAAATCATACGTATATTGAGAAAGATATTTCCAGGACTCGAATACGTGACAAAAAATAGAAGTAAGGAAAAAGTTGATAATGCCTTTAATCCAGAAAAATTAGTTTCCTTAGTAGGATCTGACTTTAGCTTCGTAAGTTTGGAAAATGGAATCAATAAAATTATTACTAACGATCATGTTTGAGAATTATTGGAATGAATAAGATGGAATTCAATATCAACAATACAGAATTGCTTTATGATTTCGGACTACAGCCCGTATCGAATCGATTTGTAGATCCAAATTCCTCATCAAAAGTGCCTTCTTTTCCTTTGGCTTTAAGAATTCAAAAAGATTCAGGACTAATTTTTCTTGAAAATCCGTTTCCCATTGAAGAACTGAAGCCTCGATACGATTGGTTAACATGTTTTGAGCCGGAAGATCATTTAGATAATATGGTTGAAACAATTATAAATCTTCCAGGAATTTCTAAAGATTCGGTTTTTGGAGCCTATAGCTTTAAAGATGACTCTACATTAAGAAGGCTAGAAAAGAAAGGCTTTTCAAACACTTGGAGAATTGATCCAGAAGATGATCTTGGAGTTTTTGATAAATGCGCAAATGTGGAAACCTATCAGATGCATCTTACAGAAACCGCGTCAGGCAAGATAATTAATTCTAAAGGCAAAGCTGATGTGTTAATCGTGAGGCATGTGATAGAACATTCCTATGATCTAATTGGATTTATCAATTTTATAAAATCCTTGGTCAAGCCCGACGGATATATAGTGTGGGAGCTACCCGATTGCGAGCATGCGTTAGTTAACGGCGATTGCACTACATTGTGGGAAGAACATATTTATTATTTCACATCTTTTACTTTTAAAAGATTATTGCAAAATTGTAATTTCGAAATAGTGCATTATGAATCGGTTCCGTATGCGTTAGAAAATTCACTAATTGCTATTGTAAAAAGTAACAAAGGCAAAGTTACGGAAGAAGATGATTCTGGATCTATATCAATTGAACTTAAAAGAGGAAATGATTTTATCAGACTTTTGAATGATCGCAAATTAAAAGTCAGGGAGAAATTAATAAAAATTTCGAAAGATATGGGAACAATTGCAATTTTCGGAGCTGGTCATTTAACCGTTGCTTTCATTTCGTTTATGGGCATCTCGGATATTGTTAAGTATGTTATCGATGATAATCCGAATAAGAAAGGTATGAATATGCCAATTGGGAATATTCCGATTGTTGGTTCCGAGGTTTTGTATAATGAAAAGATAAACTTTTGTTTATTAGGTTTGAATCCTCAGAATCAGCCAAAGGTTATAGAAAAGCATAAATCTTATACTGAAAATGGTGGGGTCTTTGGTTCGATTTTTCCAGGAAGCAATTTGTATTTCGAAGATATTTAATGATAAAAGTTAAGAAAGAAAATGATGAAGTACTGTATCCCACGGAAGATATAGTCCATATTTCGAAAGAAGACATTCAGCATTTAAAAACTTTAGCTATTAAAAATCCCCGCAAAAGAGTTCGGCTTTGTGCACATGAGACTCCAAATGATTCTTTACATGAGATGTTTATAGTTCACATGAAAGATTGTTATGTTACCCCTCATAAACATTTAGGCAAATCGGAATCAATGGCAGTTATCGAAGGTGAAGTTGATATCGTCTTGTTCAATGAGGATGGAAGTATTTTGAGAATTGTAGAAATGGGAGATCTGAATAGTGGAAAACTATTTTATCAGAGACTCTCGAGTCCAGTTTATCATACTTTAATTATTCGATCTGAATTTCTAGTTTTTCATGAAATAACAGAAGGTCCTTTTTTGAGAGAGAAAACTGCTTTTGCGCCCTGGGCTCCCAGTGAAAATTCTCCGAACGTCTTGCAATTTATACAGGAACTCGAAATGAGCATCGATAAAGGAAATAAATATGAGTAAACAAGTTCTTAGGCATGATACAAATTGCCGAGTTTGTGCTAGTGATAAAATAAAAACTGTGTTAAAGTTTAAGGATACACCTTTGGAAGATCAATTTATTTCCAAAGAAAATTTAGATAGAAAACAGTCTGCTTATCCATTAGAATTAGCGATATGTGAACACTGCGGATACCTTCATTTGCCCCATATAGTAAATCCAGAAGAAAGCTATAATGACTATGTATATGTGAGTGGTGTAACTGTTGGATTGAGAGGTCATTATGACGACTACGCTTCAGAGATAAAGAATGAATTCAAAATTCCTGAAAACTCATTCGTAGTTGATTTAGGTAGCAATGATGGATCTATGCTTGCTTCCTTTAAAAAAATTCATATGAGAATTCAGGGAGTAGAGCCTGCTTCATCAATTGCAAGATTAGCGAATGATTCAGGTCTTCCAACCATTAATAATTTTTTTACTGAATCAACTGTAGAAGAAATAATAAAAAATCAGGGTAAAGCAGACGTTGTAACTGCAAACTACATGTATGCAAATATTGATAATGTAATCGAATTCACTCAGAATGTGACCAAATTATTATCTGCTGATGGGATTTTTGTTGTTCAAACAGGATATCATCCGGATCAATTCAAAATCAAAATGTTCGACTATATTTATCATGAGCATTTCTCTTATTTTTCTGTAGATGTTATTAAGAATATTTTTAATAAATGTGGATTGGAATTGATTCATGTAAAAAAGATTTCTCCTAAAGGCGGATCTATTAGAGTAGTTGCTCAACTAAAAGGAGGTCGTAGGTCTATTGATAGTTCCGTCGAAAAAATTCTTAATGAAGAGAGTAAAAATCAAATTAAAAGTTCCGGCTATTTTCAAAAATTTGAAAGTGAATTAAATGATATCAAAGAAAGATTAATCTCTAGTCTAGATAAGTTGAAGTCTGAAGGTAAAAAAATTATAGCATTAGGCGCATCCCATAGCACAACAACGTTACTTTACCATTTCGAATTGGCTAAGTATATTGATTATATTGTAGATGATAATGAATTAAAACATGGTAAATATTCTCCTGGTTATCATATACCTGTTTATTCAACAGAAAAATTATATTCTGATAAACCTGACTATGTTTTGGTTCTAGCTTGGCAACACCAGGGAAGTATAAAAGCGAAACACAATCGCTACATAGAATCGGGTGGACATTGGATAATTCCCTTACCTGAATTGGTAGTAATATAAAAGGTTTCGTCATTTTATACTTAGTCAAAAGGCTGCTTTAAATGTTAAATAAGATAATAAAACACTATCATCAAGGAACTTTGAAAAGTGGAATATGGAATTTCATTTTAAACTATTCGGGGTACAGATTTATTAAAAAGAAAATTAAAAATTTAATTCGTATTCAGGAGATAAACTTCTATGTTCCAAAGGCTAAGTGTGAATTTGAATTACCAAAAATTAATGGTATTTGTGTCGTATATGGTTCCGCTCCAAGTGCTCACATTCCTGTAGGCTATAAAGACTCTTGGAAAATCATTACGGCAAATTCATCGCAATGGATAACTGATAATTTAGGCTTAAAAAAGCCTGATATTTCAGTTGTATGTTCAACATCATTCTTACATGGAAACTCAGCTTATGAAATAGCATACAATGAAGGTGCTACAAAAGCCCTGATTGGTAAAAATACTGGATATTTAATTATAGCCGAGGACAAAATTTGTTCTGATTATAGAAGAAAGATTAGAAATAAGAAAATTTTAGGATCAATCAATAAACATCAATTTTCATTCGATATGATCGATTTCCTAGCCTATGCTTATCGTTATAAATTATCAGCTGAGGTATTAAACGATAAATATTTCTATAAAGTTTCATTATCAATGGGTTTCTTTTGTGGTATCCTTGCTTATTACCTGGGAGCCTCACCAATTATTATGACTGGTTTTAGTTTCACTAATCAATACCATGGATATCCAGATGATTATGCAAATAAAAAAGGCGGTAAAGGTGAAAAAGGTAGGGGAGAACTTACTGGTGATTTGCGTGCTGTTGAAATAATAAAAAAACTTAATCTACCTTTTTTTGCAGCTGATAAAGTGTTTGCAGAAGAGTCAGGATTGAATCTCTGGAAATAGATTGCACCAATTTATAGACTAAGATATCATTCTTTAACTTCATAATAATATTTTAATGGAGTTACATTACCGACTAATTTAATATATAGTTTTTTACTTAAAGAAATTTCTTAATATGAGTTGTTTTGTCTACTAGAATTGAATAAAATAAAGCTATAAAAGCATAAAATACATCATTATATCAATATAAACTATGAAGAGAGATCATTAACTGCCATACTTCATAATTAGAATTAGAATTGGAATTAAAATAAGTATTAACTAAGAGTGATTTGAAATTTTTGGTTGGTAAAATATAAGGAAATAAAATGTTTATAGAAACTGATAAAAAGTATGTTGTATCAATTTGGTGGGGATATTGTTCAGGAGCAGCCTTGTTTGTTAGGAATGACAAAAACGAATTTTCTATAGTTGCTGCTTCTTCGGAGGAAAGATTTAATAGAGAAAAAAATTCGACTGCGTTTCCATCTAAATGTTTAGATTGGTTCAAGAATAAATTTGGCGTAGAACTAGCAAAAATAGAAGCAGTTGTTTATATTGGAAATGATGTAGGTGTCGACTATATACTTCTAGAGAAGCATCTGTGGTCTATTGTTGATTATATCAAAGAAAATAAGGTCTATTATTACCCAAAGTTAATTTTGGAACAATCGCTTGATCAAGCGGATCACTTTACATTCTTTGAAGATAAATTAAATTTAAATCAGTTTCCAGGAGAAAATTATTGGAAAGATAAATTTCCTTGCGGCCCAGAAGATTATGTTAAGGCAGACTTAAATGAAATTATCGAAGACGGAATTCTTAAATATTTTGAAACCGATAGGCAAAACCTCAATATTCAAAGATTTGACCATCATTCAAGTCATGCATTTTATGCGTATTATACCAAAAGAAATAAAGTTAGAAAAGAGCTAGTTTTTACATTGGATGGTTGGGGAGATGGGCGAAATGCAACTGCGTCTCTACTTTTAATAAATGATAATGGTAGTGTTATAAAGGAAGAGATATTCAGCTCTAATAAATCCATAATAGCAAGAGTATATAGATATATTACATTATACCTTGGAATGAAGCCAAGTGACCATGAATTTAAGGTAATGGGTCTTGCTCCTTATGGAAAGTCAAAATACGGGGAGAGATGTCTCAGTATCTTTAAATCAGCGCTCTGGTTTGAAGATGGAGATTTTCAAGTCAACCCAGATATCAAAGACAGTTATTATTGGTTTAAAGAAAAGCTTGAAGGTGAAAGATTTGATAACGTTGCCTACGGGCTTCAAAAATGGCTAGAAGAAGTTGTTATTGAATGGGTGAAATTTATAACAAATAAAACTGGAGTTTATGACATATCTTTTTCCGGTGGTGTGGCAATGAATGTAAAGGCAATGGGTGAACTATCCAAATTAAGCGAGATAAATTCCTTACATGTTCCCCCCAGTTCTGGTGACGAGTCTCATATTTTCGGAGCTGCTTATTCTTATCTCTATCAAAATAATGTATCAATAAAAAATCTAAACCAATTTAATATACCTTATTTCGGAATTTCCAATGATATTTCTCAAGAGTCTTTAATATTAAGTAATAAAAAAAATGAATTTAAAAAAAATAATATAGAAATTTTTGAAAACCCTACTCCAGAATTAGTAGCGAAACAATTAATCAATGGTAAATCAATTTCCGTATGTCGAGGAGCCGCTGAGTTTGGAGCAAGGGCATTAGGATCTCGCTCTATTCTAATTGATCCTACTTTGAATACTCTTAAAGAAAAATTAAATTTAAGTATAAAGAATAGAGATTTTTGGATGCCGTTCGCACCCATGGTTTTGGATAAATTTGTTAATGAGTATATTGAGGATCCGAAGAATCTTGCAACCAAATTTATGTCAATTGCTTTCCCCACAAGTCAATTAGGATATGATTCATTGTTTAATGCTGTTCACCCTGCAGACAAAACATGTCGGATCCAGGTTTTGGAAAGGAATGATAATGAATTTATTTATGACGTTATAAATTCATTTTCTAAGCATACTGGAAGAGGAGGGCTTTTAAATACTTCTTTTAACGTTCATGGTGCGCCAATTGTTAACACTGTCGAAGATGCATTAGAGATTTTCCTAAATACAGAATTAGATGCATTGCTATTAGGAAATTACTTTCTTATAAAGAATTAATTAAGTTGAAGTCGCTGAAAGTATACTAAACATAATCAAATTTAATTCTCTAATTTTATTTTTCCATTACGAAGATAGTTCAGGGTCCAACTGAAAATCAAAAGTTGGAGTGTAAGATTAAGAAGATAATTTAAGAAATTATATGAACACTAGAAATAAAAGCTATCCAATCTAGAATAATGTTAAAAATAAACTTATTTAATAACCGATGAATGCTGTTCAGATTTTAGCACCAGGAAAAGTTGAATATGACTCGGTTCCAAGTCTTCCATTAAAAAGCGGGGAAGTTAAAATTTCTGTTATCTGCTCAGCAATTTGCGGTTCAGATTTAAAAAATATCAAAAATCCGGTTCAAACAAATATGATTCCAGGTCATGAATTTTCCGGATTTATTTCTGAATTATCTGAGGAGGCTAGAGATCATTTTATTATTGGAGAGCGTGTAACTGCATTTCCAATGATTTCTTGTATGAAATGTGATTCTTGCTTGGAAAAAAGATTTAGAGACTGTAATCATAAATTATCAATGGGTTTTCATATTCCTGGATCATTAGCAACAGAGGTTAATGTCGATCATCGCTTTGTAATTAGTTTAGATAAGGACATATCTTTTGAGCAAGGTGCATTACTAGAACATCTTAGTTGTGGATATCGCCTAACTCAAGAGATTATACAAGCTGATGTTTTAAAAAACTCGAAAATTCTAGTTATTGGTGATGGGCCAATTGCTTTAGGTGATTTACAATTTTTAAAAAACGCTAAGTTTGAAAATGTATATGTAATTGGAAAACATAAAAGGAGATTGGAATTTGCTTTAGAACTGGGCGCAACTCAAACATTTGATTTGAATGATTATAAAGAACTTATTTTGCAAGAAGAACATATTTTTGACATCTGCATAGTTGCTGCTCCAGCAGATGAAGTATTGAATCAAATGATTCCATTCCTTCGAGAAGGTTGCATTTTATATCCGCAGACTAGGATCAATGACTCTACTACTCTAAAATCAATAGAAAATGGCATATTTAAATTAGGTCGTGCCTTTGCTTATGCATTTGATGATTTCTATAGAGTGATGGAGAAGATTATAAAGAAAGAAATTGAATCTGACAAATTAATTTCTTCAAGAATTAGTTTAGAGAATTTCACTGAAAAATTACCTGAAATCTTCATTGATAAGGGTAAAGGCAAGACTATCGTTTATAACGCAAACTATGATAAATATATTTAGAATAAAGTAATAAGCTTATGAATAATCAAATTAAGACTACTGTTTTAGACGCTGGTGGAAGATACGGATTGCATCCAAATTGGAAACCATTTATGGGAGAATTGAACTACTATTTATTCGAACCAGATCCGATTGAAAGCAAGAGATTAGCTGAGAAATATTTCAAGCGTGCCTCGGAAATAAAGGTAATAGATAAAGCCTTAGCTTCTGAGAATGGTGAACTCACGATTAACTTTTTTAGAAATAGAGCAATGAGTTCATCGGTTGTTAGAAATCCTGTTTCTTCACTTTTTAAATCTGGAGAACGGGAAACAGAAGTTGATATTGTAGAAAGCATAACTGTGCAAGCAGAGTCTATTGATTATTTTAGCGAGCAGAATAATCTAAGATTGGATTTTTTAAAACTAGATACTGAAGGAACCGAATACCAAATTTTACAAGGTGCGAAAAAACAGATCAAGGATAATATACTAGGAGTCAGATGTGAGGTAAGCTTCGATTATATTTTTGAAGGGATGCCTTTGTTTAGTACATTGCATGATTTTATGTTAAGTTATGGTTTCATATTGCTAAATTTAGATTATGAAGGTCGGGGTGACTATCAAAACATATTCGTAAAAACCAATGAGCGTTACGGAATTTTGACTGCCACCGACGCTGTTTGGGTAAAGCGACCCAATTTATTATTCAATACAACAGAAAATGATAAATCCAATGCAACTATAAGAATTATGAAATATGCAGGCTTTTGTATCCTCAACAATGCGCCGGACTTAGCTATTAATATTCTCTTAGAAGCAAGAGAGAATAAAGTAGATTTTTCTGAATTTTCGGATACTAGATTGTATAAATTTTTAGATATTTCAATTCATCGACTTTTTTATTCTTTAAAATGGCAGCCTGGACAATCTTTAATTCAGCATCGAGAAACCTTTTTTCGAATTTTTAATAAAGATATGAAAATATTGAATGATTATATGGAATCAACTGAATTGAATCCAGATTGAATCTATTTGATTTTAAATGAAAATCAGATAGATTATCAAAAATAATAAAAGTATTTCCAGCAATATCCAAAAAATAAGATTCTTGAATTATCTTGTTTGTAAAACGGTATCAAATAAGTAATCATAGTATAATTTCTTTTGAAATGCATTGACTCTATAATATCATCTATGACAATAAATTTTGAAATTAACTTGCTTAGCCTAACGTATTAATTCTAACTAAATGAACTTAAACTTATCAATATTTAGTGCAATTAAGAACCTCTGGGTCCACATTCCTAAAAAACGCCGCATACATTTAGGTTTTTTAGTTTTATTTCAAATAATTTCAACATTTGTGGAAATATTAAGTATCGGAGCAATGCTTCCATTTTTAGGAATTCTGACATCTCCAGAAACTGTTTTTAATTCTTCATACATTAAACCAATTGTAATACTTTTAGGAATTGAAAAACCACAGGATTTACTTATTCCATTGACAATTGGTTTCGCCATAGTAACTCTTTTGGCTACAATATTTAGATTATTGACATTATGGTTTAATACAGTCCTTGCATCAGCTATTGGCTCAGATCTGAGCAAGAATATATACCGTAGAACTTTGTACCAACCTTATTCTGTTCATTGTTCTCGTAATAGTAGCGAAATAATTTCAGGAATTTTGACAAAAACCAATGCGATCATAAATCTTATAAAAACTTTTGTTACAATAATAAGCTCTAGTGCTCTGGTATCAACAACGTTAATTGCATTCATCTATTATGATCCAGAAGTTGCTATTCTTTCTTTTGTAGGATTTGGTTTAAGCTATTTTTTAGTCGTTGTAACGACAAAGAAAAGCTTGGTTCGAAACAGTTATTTTATATCGAGTGAGACCGGTAAACTTTTGAAAACTCTGCAAGAGGGCTTAGGTGGAATAAGAGATGTCTTATTGGATCGCAGCCAAGAAACCTATGTTGGAATATTTGGAAAGATTGACTGGAAATTAAGAATTTCAACAGCCAATAATGCATTTATCGGAAGTAGTCCAAGAATACTGATAGAAGCTCTAGGAATGATGTTTATGATTGTTTTGACATACATTATATCATTGAGGCCAGAAGGATTAGCAACTGCGATTCCAACTTTAGGTGTTCTTGCTTTAGGTGCGCAAAGAATCCTTCCCATTCTTCAAAATGTCTATAATGGCTGGGCGAGTTTTTCAGGTAGTGAAGCTTCCTTAAAAGATGCAATTGGATTATTGAATCAGCCTATGCCAGAATATCTCAATCAAACTGGTTCGAGTAATATAAAATTTTCGAAAGAAATATTTTTCAAAGATATCGAATTCAAGTATTCGGATTCTACTCCTTATGTATTAAAAGGTGTCAATTTAATCATTAAAAAAGGTTCAAGAGTCGGATTCATTGGTGTCACTGGTAGTGGAAAAAGTACAACTCTGGATATTTTAATGGGACTTTTGACCCCGTCACGAGGGCATTTATTGATTGATGGAATCGAAATTAACAAAGCAAATATTCAAGATTGGCAATCCCATATTTCTCATGTACCGCAATCGATTTTTTTAGCTGATGCAACCATTGCAGAGAATATCGCGTTTGGAATTGAAAAAGATAAGGTTAATATAGATAAGGTGATTGATGCGGCAAAGAAAGCTCAATTATCAGAAACGATTGAAGCTATGACTAATCGTTATGACACAATGGTAGGGGAACGGGGAGTTCGGCTATCTGGTGGTCAAAGGCAGAGGATTGGAATTGCAAGAGCCTTGTATAAGAATTCGGAAGTTATTATACTTGATGAGGCAACAAGTTCACTTGATAGTGATACGGAGCAGGAAGTTATGAATGCCATTAATAGTCTTGATCGAGATATAACTATCGTCATAGTAGCACATAGAATTTCCACATTGAAGAACTGTGATCAAATTATTGAACTTGAATCTGGTGTATTGAAAAGAATTTGCACTTATGATGAAATTGTCAAAACCTAGATCCTAATTTTTTTAATATTATAAAATATACCCCAGGATTTGTTAAGTAAACTAATATGCATATTTTCAATTCTAATCTTAATTTAGATGCCAAACTGGTAAAAGGTGAGGGACCATTCCTATTCAATACTGAAGGTGATCGATTCTTTGATTGTTGGTTAGGTTCTGGTACTTTGATTTTTGGTCACGAGAAAGTGATCGAATCAAATATGCAATCCAATTGGTTATTGCCAGAAGGACCGAAGGTTTCCAATTCTTATCTTGATTTATTAGGCAAAATTGTAGATTTCAAAATAGGTAGTTTAGGTTTCCAAACGAGTGGTTCCAGTGCTGTCCATCGTGCCTGCCGCGTTGCTCGCGCAGTTACTGGAAAATCTAAGGTAGCTGTTTTCAATTTGTTCTGGCATGGATCTGATGATTCATTTTTATTCGTTGGTGAAAGCAAGAAAAAACTTTCTGATGGAATCTCTGACTCTGCTCAAGAAAATGTTTCCTATTTTGATTCAATTGATCAATTTTTTGACAAAGCTAAATTAGAAGAATTCGCTGCAATTCTTGTTGAACCCTATCAAGGATCCGATCCTTCAGTTTCAGTTTTAGATTCGATTTCAGATGAACAGAGAAATAAATTAATAAATAGTAATGTTTTGCTCGTAATAGATGAAGTCATCACTGGATTCCGATCCCAATATGGTTCATGCGCTTCATCTAGAAAATTACAGCCAGATATTGTAGTTTTTGGTAAAGCAATAGCAAGCGGGTTTCCAACAGGCTTAGTTGTTGTATCTGATCGATTGACTACTTCAGTAAAAGAAAAATCTATTTTCTGGGGTGGAACATTTGGAGCTTCACCAATCCAATTGGAGATGGTTGAGAAAAGTTTGATTCGTCTTAGTGCATTAAATTATGAGATTTTGGCGAAGAATTTAAAAGATATTATTAAGTTAATTGATGAGCTTGTTAAAGATTTTGATTTAAAGGTGTCTTCCGGTGGTGGATTTGGTCGGCTCAGCTCCATTTCCAGTAATAAAGAAAATACTTCATCTCGTGGCTTTATAGGTGGAGAAAAAGAGAATATCAATAAAGCTAAAAAGGTCTTATTGGATAATAAAATATTTATAAATCATAATTTATTAATATTTCCTTCAATATTTAATATTTATGACAAAATGAGGTAAAATGGAAAAATTAGAAAAAATTTTAAATGCTGCAATAACAGAGAAAACTCGTCAAAACATGATCCGAAAATCGGACTTTGTTGATGATGTACAATTAATCAATGGTGGAATTCCTTTGTTCAGTTGGATCGATATCAGTCTAACTGAATTGTGCAACCGTCAATGTTCATTTTGTCCAAGATTTGATAAGAATTTGTATCCTAATCAGAAACTTCATATGGGCATGGGCTTGATTCAGAAAATTAGAGATGAATTGGTATCTCTGAATTATCAAGGTGGAGTTGTTTTCTGTGGATATGGTGAGCCTCTGTTGCATCCCGAAATATTAAATATTATCAAAATATTTGGACATGATGTACGGACAGAAATAGTTTCAAATGGTGATTATTTAAAGCCAGATGTTATTACAAAGTTATTTGATGCTGGATTATCTTTTTTATGTGTTAGTATGTATGACGGTCCAGAACAAGTTGAAAAATTCACCAAAATGTTTGCGGAAGCTGGAATCTCGAACGATAAATTTATTCTCCGTGATCGTTGGCATTCAGGTGAAGACGGCTTTGGAATTAAATTAACTAATCGTGGTGGAGTATTGAATAACACTGGAGTTGTTCCTACTACGATTGAATTTAAAAATACAGTTCGTCCATGTCACTATCTAGCTTATTCGTTAGCAATTGATTGGAATGGTGACATGCTACTCTGCGTGCAAGACTGGGCAAAAAAAGTTAAATTGGGAAATGTTTTCTCAGATACTTTACTGGGTGTCTGGTTAAGCCCTAGAATGAAACGCTTAAGAACCGAATTGATACAAGGCAAGAGAGACAAATCTCCCTGTAAAGAGTGTGATGCAGATGGCACGCTACATGGTTTTAATCATGTAAATGCATGGATTAACATAGAAGAGGATTGATTTTTGAAAAAAGTTCTATTTGATGAAATACATACTCTAGAGAAACAGAAATTTCTAAAAGAGAAAATGCAACAGGTCTCAAATGAGATCCATAGCAAATTTACAAAATTAGAAAAGGTCAATAATTGTCCTGTCTGTCAAAGTAAAAGTATTCATCAATATACTGAGTGTTTTGGATACGAAATGGATATTTGTGATGAATGCAATCATATCTTCACAAATCCATTTCCATCGTATGAAGCTTTAGATTATTATTATAATAGTGATCTGAAGGATTTTGAAAACAAATTCTTTATGGATTCCTTTGAAAATAGAATTCCTATTTTTGATCGAAGAATTTTAGAAATTGAAAAATACTTGGGACGAGATTCTCAATTGCTTGATGTTGGATCAGCGATTGGAATTTTTATCGAGGCTTTATTTAGAAAAAATAATCCATTCAAAGTTACTGCTTGTGATCTGAATCAAAAAGCCTGCCTGTATTTGCAAGATACCTACAAAGGTCTTGAAGTACTAAACGAAAATATATACTCACTTTCAAAACCAGATTCATATTTTGATGGTATCAGTTTATGGGACACGGTAGAGCATTTAACGGATCCAGACAGGTTTTTGATTAAAATAAAAGACCTCTTAAAGCCTGGTGGGTATTTCTTTTTTAGCACTCCAAATACTTTTAGTTTTGAATGGGGTGTAATGGAAACTGATCATGTTCAGTTATTACCTCCTGGACATGTAAATTTATATAATTCCAAAAATATAAAAATAATTTTGGAAAAAACTGGATTCCAGGTAGTAGATATCCAAACTCTAAACGCAAGTTTGGATATTAGCTATATTTTGAAAAATTATATTAAAGATAGCTATTCACCTTTAGAAAAATTTATTCTAAATCGATTGAAGGATGATAGTATTTTTTTCGAAAGCTTTAATGACTATCTAGTTCAGACAAAAAGTGCAGGCAACATGCTGGTCATTGCAAGAAAGGAATAATTTATGGATTATGTTTTTAAAAAAGATGAAACAGGTATTCAATTTATAGGAAATTTCAATCAACTCTATTTAGATGATGAAGATCCTTGGAATCAGTCTGAATCAGAGTCTGATCAAGAAATGAGTCTCTACTATAAGAATGCAAGAAGGACTTTAGTCGATACCCTCAAAGTAGTAATTGATCAATATGGAATTAAGAAGGCCGAAGTTGCAGAATTTGGCTGTGGCTTAGGGTATGTCACTTCTCAATTAAAGGCTCAATTGCCAGAACTGAATTTTACAGGACTAGATATTTCGGCTGAGGCCATTCGGAAAGCGAAAATATTAAATGGATCGAATATTCAGTTTATAGAGAGCAATTTAAGTATTTATGACGAGAAACTTAAAGAGAAATTTAATATTATTTTGGTCGTGAACATGTTGTGGTATATTCTTGAGGATCTAGACAAAGTTTTAGATAATGTTTTAAAATATTTTAATCCATCTGGAAATAATATTTTCATTCTTCAAAATGCATTTTTTAAGACAGAACAAATGTATGGTAAGGATATTATAAATGGATTTAAAGGTGCTGAAGAATATTTTAAGAATGCTTTGTCGAAGAATGTCGAGATTGATTTTTACCATTCTTCTTTTAAAGAAGGCAAAAGTTGGACGCATCACGATGGAATTCTCGCTTTTGGTATTAAGTGAATAATACTGTAAATTACATTTACAACTTGATAAAATGATTTTAGAACAAATCAATCAAATTAAAGTTAGAGGACTTTGAACTATGAATTCAAAAATCAAGAAATTGATTCGATTGATAATTCTATCTCCGCTATATTTTTTATCATTAATATTTATTCTAATAACCAGATTTTTGAAGCCTTGGATTGTGATTCGCTTTGGTTCGCTTAATAGTGAAATCATTGGAGGTTTTGTTCCAAAATTAGATATCTATTTTTCAGAATTAAGAATAGGAATAAATGCAACAAAAGCTAAAAATTTTAATATATGGTTTTTTGATAAGATAATTTCAAACTCGCAAATTGCAAAAATGGTAAAACGATCTGTTTTTACCTTGCCATATTGGTTAGCAAGACCATTGCTTTTTTGTAATGAATTAATACCTAGGGGATCAGATCATATAATACCGAAGCATAATTCTAGAGATGTAAATAGTGTATTTGATCGATTTCCTCCATATTTTAAATTTTTAGAAGAAGAAGAGAAAAAAGGGGAACTGGAACTTAAACGATTAGGAATTCCTCAGGATTCTAAATTTGTATGTATACTTGCAAGAGATAGTGCATATAAGCAACAAATTGATAGCAATAAAGATTGGAGCTATCACAACTTTCGCAATACTGATGTTAAGAAATATATGTTAACAGCAGAAGAACTATCTAAACGAGGTTATTACGTTCTGAGAATGGGTAAGTTCGTTGCCGACAAGTTCGACTCGAACGACCCGAAAATTATCGATTACGCAAGCAGCAATTTTAGAAGTGATTTCATGGATGTTTATTTGGGAGCAAAATGTGAATTTGCAATTTCCATGGGATCTGGATGGGATACAATTCCATTTATTTTTAGGAAACCTATTATTTTTGTAAATTTCATTCCAGTAGGTTATTTATGGACTTTTTCGGATAAATATCTAACTATCGTTAAGCATCATATAGATAAAGATGGGAATCCAATATCACTTAAAAATTTATTTGAAAATGAAATCGCATATTTTATGTATTCTCAACAATTCGAGGATTTGGGTATTCGAGTTATCGAGAATACCCCAGAAGAAATTTTGTCAGTTGTAATTGAATTTCTTAAAAGAAAGGAAGGTTCTTTAGAAATTGATGAAAAGGATGAATTGCTTCAAGAAAAATTTTGGGGAATATTCAATCAGTATGTAAAAAATAAGTTTCCGAGTGGAAACATCCACGGAGAAAACAAGGCTCGCTTTGGTATGGATTTCCTGCGGAATAACCCAGCTTGGCTTGATTGATTCGAAATATTATCTGAATTTTGTAATTTCGAAAAAATGAATAAAGTATTTATCACAGGGGGAAGCGGTTTACTCGGAAGATATCTTTGTAATTTTTTGATTAAAAAAAAATATACAGTCTTCGCGTTAAGAAATACACATGGCATTGATTTAAAAGGTGTCAATGAATTTGAAATTGATCTAAACAATGTAGATAAAGTTCATGAGATGTTTTCAAATATTAATCCTGATACAACAATTCACTGTGCTGGTTATACGAATGTTGACGAATGTGAAAATCACGAAAAAAGAGCATTCTTCCTTCACAAAGAATTTCCTGCGAATCTTGCCAATCTATGTTCAAATAGTAATTCTAAATTTATATATTTGTCTACCGATCAACTTTGGAATGGAACTACGAGCTTCGCTCGGGAGGATCAGAAGACCGATCCCATAAATATTTATGCTAAGAGTAAATCTGAAGGTGAAGAAGCTGTTCTTAAAGTTAATGACAATTCTTTGATTATTAGAACTAATTTCTTTGGCAAAGGTTCAGTTTGGAGACAATCCTTTTCCGATTGGATTATCCATAAATTAATCAATAAAGAAATAATTAATGCTTTCCAAGATGTGTATTTTACGCCAATTTCTTTATACTATCTATCCAAATATATTCATGAATTAATTGTAAAAGATGCAACAGGAATTTATCATTTAGCTGGAAGCGAAAGAATATCAAAATACAATTTTGCTTTAAAACTTGCAGAATATCTTCAGCTACCTTCTAGGAACATAAATCCTATTTCCATTAATGATTCTGGATTATTAGCACCTAGAGCATTGGATATGAGCTTAAGCACAGAAAAGATTAATATTTTTTTAAAAACGAAAATGCCAGATATTAATGCAAGTTTTTCTACAATAAATAAATAAAGGACAATTCTATGTTAAATAATTTTCAGTTTACTTATAAGATAAATGGTTTTTACAATTATGAATTTTCCCTGAATTTCATAACTTTTTTTGAATTTTTCTATTCGCATAAGTTTTTCAATAAATTAAAGAATGTTAGTATAGTTTGTTTGGTTGAGTTTTAAGATAATGGCTTATATACCTTATGGCAGGCAAGATATTTCTGACGAAGATATTCAAGCAGTTGTTGAAGTTCTAAAATCGGATTTTTTAACTCAGGGTCCGGTCGTTCCTAAATTTGAATCATTGGTGGCTGAAATTTGTGGAGCCAAATATGCAACTGCAGTAAATTCTGCAACTTCAGCTCTTCATATTGCCTGTTTGGCTTTAGGAATTGGTAAGGACGATTTAGTCTGGACAAGCCCGAATAGTTTTGTAGCAAGCGCAAACTGTGCAGTATACTGTGGTGCTAAGATAGATTTTGTCGATATTGATCCAAGGACTTATAATCTCAGTGCAGAAAAATTAGAAGAAAAATTAATTAATGCTAAAAAGATTGGAAAGTTACCAAAGTTAGTCATACCAGTTCATTTTTCCGGACAACCATGTGATATGGAAAAAATATTTTCTTTATCGCAAGAATATGGTTTTAAAATAATCGAAGATGCCTCACATGCTATAGGTGCAAAATATAAGAATGAACCAGTTGGAAATTGTAAGTATTCTGATATAACTGTATTTAGCTTTCATCCTGTAAAGATCATTACTACGGGAGAAGGTGGAATGACTCTCACTAATGATAAAGAACTTCAAATTAAGTTATATAGGTTGCGCAGTCATGGAATAGTCAGAGATTCCCGTGAAATGACTCATCCCCCAGACGGCCCTTGGTATTACCAGCAGATTGAATTAGGTTATAACTATAGACTTACAGACATTCAAGCCGCACTGGGACTCAGTCAATTGAACCGACTTGATCAATTTATTAAAAGAAGACATGAAATAGCAAATATATATAGAAATCTTTTGATTGATAAATCCATTGTTTTACCGTATCAGAATCCTGAAAATTATTCCTCTTTCCATTTATTTGTTATTCGAATCAAAACCAAAGAATTCAAGATTAGCCATAAACAAGCTTTTGAGCAACTGAGAAATTCAGGAATATTAGTAAATTTACATTACATTCCAATCTATCGGCAGCCCTTTTATTCTAAATTTGGATTTAAATTGTCAGATTTCCCTGAAACGGAAGCTTACTATTCAGAAGCAATTAGTTTACCCATGTATCCAGGATTAACGGAAACTGAAGTAAAAGAAGTAGTTCACCGATTAACCAATCCGATTGGCTACCAAACTTTATTTTAAAATTCAATATGTTTTTGGAAAAGGTTATCATTGGCACTGTACAATTTGGTTTAAATTATGGAATTGCGAACACTCTAGGAAAAATAAATTATACACGTGGAAGTGAAATAATTCGATTAGCTGAAAAACATAACATTTCAACTTTGGATACTGCTATTGCATATGGTGATAGCGAAATCTTATTAGGTCAGATTGGAATTGATAACTGGAAAGTTATTTCCAAACTTCCACCATTGGAAACAAATCTTGAATCGAAAGTTCTTGAAGGGAAAATATATTCGTTAATTCAAAGTTCTCTACGAAACCTTAACATTAAAAAATTATATGGAATTCTTTTGCATAGTCCAGAGGATTTATTGTCGAAGAATGGTTCGCAAATATACAAAACATTAATTGATCTAAAAAATAATAAGCTAGTTGAAAAAATCGGAATTTCAATATATGATCCAAATTGTTTAGATTTATATTTGGAACATTTCGACCTTGATATAGTACAAGCTCCCTTTAACATTCTTGATCGGAGAATCAAGGAACAAGGTTACTTGGACAAATTAAAGAATAAGAATATAGAATTCCATTGTAGATCAATATTCTTGCAAGGTTTATTGCTTATGAACCGATCTGAATTACTGGCTAAATTCAATAAGTGGGAATATGTCTGGGATAAGATGGAGAATTTTGCTTCAAATAATGGGATCAGTAATTTAGATATTTGTACAGCATTCATAAAACAAAACACTGACGTGGATAGAGTAATTATCGGTGTTGATTCTAAAATACATTTAGATGAAATTATTGCCTCCTGCAATAAAGATATCAATACAGTTCCAGAAATTGAAATAGAGAATGATCGTCTGGAACTTTTAAATCCTTCAAACTGGAACAATTTGTGAAAACTTTAGCAATAGTACAAGCCAGAATGGGCTCCACTCGATTTCCGAAGAAAGTGATGAAACTAATTAACGGAAAGCCGATGATAGAACTGCTTTTAGCAAGACTATCTTTATCAAAGAAAATTGATAAAATAATTTTAGGAACTTCGCAAGACACATTAAACAAACCTTTGATAGAACATGTCCAGAAAATCGGATATTCTTATTATCAGGGGAGTGAGTTGAATGTTCTTGAAAGATTCTATGAAGCTGCAAAAATATATAATCCAGAAATTGTAATACGTATAACAGGTGATTGTCCATTAATCGATTACAAGGTTGTGGACGAGGTTCTTGATATGTATGAAAAATCTGATTTTGATTATGTATGTAATGCTCTTCCTCCAACCTTTCCTGATGGACTTGATGTTGAAGTATTTAGCTTTAATTCTCTAAAGGAAGCATACAATAATGCAGTTACAGATTATGAGAAAGAACATGTAACAGTGTATATACAGGAATCAGAAAAATATCGTCGCGGAAACTTATTCCATTCTAAGGATTATTCTGCTGAACGATGGACGGTTGATGAGCCTGAAGATTTTACTGTTATCGAAAATATATTCAATTATTTTCATCCACGTATTGATTTTAGTTGGCTAGAAGTTATTGATTTATTGGAAAATCAACCCAAACTATTCCATGCTAATCGACATTTAACAAGAAATGAAGGTGTGATAATGGGTACAGGTCAAAAACTTTGGAAGAGAGCCAAGAAGATAATTCCTGGTGGGAACATGCTTTTATCTAAACGATCAGAGATGTTTTTGCCTGATCAATGGCCTAGTTATTTTAGCAAATCAAAAGGTTGTAAAGTTTGGGATTTGGACGGGAAAGAATTTATTGATATGTCCATAATGGGAGTAGGTACGAATACTTTAGGATATGGACATCCCGAGGTTGATGAAGCTGTTAAGCGAACTATTGAATCTGGAAATATGTCAACTCTAAATTGTCCTGAGGAAGTATATTTAGCGGAGAAGCTGATTGAGTTGCACCCTTGGGCAGATATGGTGCGTTTTGCGAGGTCTGGCGGAGAAGCGAACGCGATAGCAATTCGAATTGCTCGGGCAGCAAGTGGAAAGGATAAAGTTGCATTTTGTGGATACCATGGTTGGCATGATTGGTATTTAGCCGCAAATCTTGGTGATGAGAAAAATTTAGCAGGTCATTTAATTCCAGGTTTAGAACCAAACGGAGTTCCACGAAATTTAAAGAATACCGTATTTCCTTTTAAATACAATGATTTTATTGAATTAGAAAACCTTGTTAACAATGAGGACATAGGTGTAATTAAAATGGAAGTGTCTAGGAATCAAGGTCCCCAAGATGGCTACTTGCAGAAGATAAGAAAACTAGCTACAGATAAAGGTATAGTTTTAATTTTTGATGAGTGCACTTCTGGATTTCGCCAAACACTAGGAGGATTGCATAAGTTTTATGGTGTTGAACCAGATATGGCGATGTTTGGCAAAGCACTCGGGAACGGCTATGCGATTACTTCAACTATTGGAAGACGGGAAATCATGCAAGCTGCTCAATCGACTTTTATAAGTAGCACTTTCTGGACAGAGAGGATTGGCCCGACCGCTGGTTTAAAAACTTTAGAAGTTATGGAAAAAATTAAATCATACGATACAATCACTGAAGTTGGAAAAAATATTACCCAAGGTTGGATAGATTTAGCAAAGAAGTATGAATTAAAAATTGAAACATCTGGACTACCTGCATTAACTTCATTCGGTTTTAATAGTTCAGAAAATTTGGCTTATACATCATTCATCACGCAAGAAATGCTATCTAAAGGTTTTTTAGCATCAACGAGTGTTTACGTATGCATTGCACATACAAAAGAAATTGTTGATCATTATTTTGCTGAACTCGAGCCCATTTTTTCAATTATTAAAGAATGTGAAGAAGGATCCAGGAACATATATGATCTTCTAAAAGGTCCTGTCTGTCATGAAAGATTTAAAAGACTGAATTAGAAATTTGATTTTAATTTTTACTGAATCTTTATCAACAACTGGATTAGGTCATTTAGGGCGATGTACTGCATTGGCCGAAATTTTGATCGAGTCAGGCAATAAAGTTGAGATCATACTCCATTCGGATGGCACGGACCTTGGTGGTGAAACAAAGATACCAATTGAGGTAATAAATTGGAAGAATGAAAATGATTTAAACGAAATTTGTAATCGTAAAAAACCAAAATTGATTATTGTTGATTCTTATTTAGCTGATACTAAGAATTATGCAGAAATCTCCAGTAAAGTATCTAAGCTCATCTGTGTTGATGATATGCAAAGAATTGAATATCCAAAAGATGCTATTATTCTTAATCCAGGTTTCGGTGGAAGGTTTATTGATTACGACAATAGCCGGCATAAAATTTTTACGGGACCAGGATACGCATTACTACGTAAACCTTTTAGAGAGTCAATCGAATACCAACCGATTAGAACAAATATTGAAAGAGTTTTAATTACAGTTGGAGGAGACGATAAGAAAAATATTGTTCCCCAAATATTGTCCATTGTAAATACAGAATTTTACAACTGGAGAAAGGAAGTAATCGTAGGACCTTCGTTTAAAAACTTGGAAAAGATAAAACAAAATTCTGACTCAAATACTTTTTTACATCAAGGCCTATCGGCTTTAGAAATTCGGGATCTGATGCTAGATGTCGATATAGCCATAACTGCTGGAGGTCAAACTACTTACGAGTTAGCAAAATGTGGCATTCCTATGATAGTGATGGAAATCGTTGAAAATCAAAGAAAAAATATTCAGGGTTTTATGAGTGAGAATTTAGCTTTTTTAATCAATCTTGATAACATGAAACAGTTTCCTTTTTTATTAAAGGAAAATTTGAACTTTTTAAGTCTTCGTGAAAATCGTTTCGATTATAGAAATCGATTAGTTAATTTTTTTAGTCAATTCAACAGTGTTAGCTTGTATGATTCGATTATTTAGGACTATTATTTATGGATAATAAAAAATATCAGAAGGTAGAATCGGGATATATTTCGGCATCACCATTACCGAATAAAGAAGAGCTAGAAAAATTTTACAGGGATCTATATTACCAATCACCACAATCAGCTACTTATCAAATCGATTATCCAAAGATAGAAATAGAGCATAAAAGATTGAAAAATGAAGTCCTAATGTATGCTCTAAAAAATTCAGGAATTGAGTCAGGAAAATTTTTAGACATCGGTGCAGGCGAAGGTTTTTTACTTCAGACAGCCTATGATTATAAATTCTCAGTTACTGGAATTGATTTTTCCAGTTTTGGTGTTAATAAATTCCACCCAGAATTATCTAAATTTTTAAGAGTAGGAGATGTTTACGAAAATATAGAAGATTTAATTAAAAGTAAAGAGAAGTTTAATATTATTTCATCAATAAATGTTTTAGAGCATGTAATTGATCCAGAATTATTTTTAAGTAAGGTGGATCAGTTATTAGAGAATGATGGATTGGTGTCCATAACGGTTCCGAATGATTTTTCAGATTTGCAGAATTTAGCAGTTAAAGAGGGACTGATTGATAGAGAATTTTGGTTTTCTCCTCCTGCCCATTTGCACTACTTCAACACAAAAACGTTACCTGATTTTTGTATACAGCAAGGTTATGAAGTTGTTGACTCCTATTCAGATTTTCCTATCGACATTTTTTTATTTCATTCAGGCTCAAATTATGTTATGGATTCAAAAAATGGACCTTCAGCTCATAAAGCTCGCATGCTTCTCGATTTATTAGTTTCAAATAGTGGATTAGATAGGTATTTAAAATTTTATCGATCTATGTTCGAAGTAGGTCTTGGTCGAGATATAACAGTGATTCTGAAAAAAAGTAAATGAAAGTTCTAGTTACAGGAGCAGATGGCTTTTTAGGTAAAGCTGTAGTCGAAAAGCTAAATTTCAATGAGCTGGATATTATATCTGTAACTAGACGTGAAAACTCTTCAAGTGGATTCTTTATTAAAGATCTGGGGAATCCAAAAGAATTGATAGAGACTTTAGATAATATAAAACCTCAAATAATCATCAATCTCGCAGCAGTTATAGATTTTTCAGAAAATTCTAATATTTCTTTTCTTCATTCAATAAATATTCTCTGTCCAGCGATCTTAGCAGATTGGGCTAAAAGAAACAATAGTTACTTAATCCAAGCGTCCAGTATAATAATTCACGGAACTAATCATAATTTATATAATCATTTCACTCCAGAATCTCCAGACACTGATTATGGTTTGAGTAAATATTTGGCTGAACAGATGATAGTTTCGAGTGGTTGTGATTATGCGATTCTAAGATTTGGTGGATTATTTGGAAAAAATGGACCAATACATTTAGGTATAAATGTTGCAATCGAAAAAGCAAAGCAAGGGATTGTTCCGAGCTATACTGGAGAAGGTAAGAGCAGAAGAAATTACCTTCATATTAAGGATGCAGCAACCATGATCGACGCTTGTGTAAAAAAAAGATTACTAGGAATATACTTTTGCGGCGGCGAAGTCGTTTCCTTTAAAGCTATGCTTACAAGTATTGCTGAAGAATTTAATGTTGGTTCGCAACCAGGACAGATAGCTGGATTGGATTCTCAAGATCAAATAGTTGAAGTAAGTTCAGAACTGAATTTTTATAAAAGCTTTGCGGATTGCTTAAAAGATTGCTAATGAAACTAGGCGTAATTTCTGACATACACGGAAATCATCTAGCGCTTCAAGCAGTTCTTAATTCAGCAAAGTCCAAAGGTGTTGAGAAACTCTTAGTTGCCGGAGATTTAATCGGTTACTATTTCTGGGCGAAGGAAGTTATAAATCTTTTAAAAGATTGGGATTGTTTGATTGTAAGAGGAAATCATGAAGAGATGCTTGCAAAGGCAATCCAAAATCCAGAATATTTAATAGAAGTTGATAAAAAATATGGTAAAGGTATACGATACGCAATTGAAACTTTGGCAGATACTGAGATCGATTTTCTAATTTCTTTGCCCCATCCACTAGAGGTTTCTTTCGATGATCTTTCAATTCTTTTATGTCATGGATCACCTTGGGATCTAGATAAATACATCTATCCAGATGCTGATTTAGCTATATTTGATCAATTTGATCTTAACAAGTTTGATATAGTGATTGTAGGTCATACCCATTATCCAATGGTTAAAAATATTAAAAACTCTATTCTATTGAATCCAGGATCTGTTGGTCAATCAAGAAATAGAATCCCTGGAGCTCATTGGGCGATTCTTGAAACGGAAAATAATGCGATAGAGCACTTTGTTGAAAAGTATGATGATTCATATATTATTACTAAAGCAGAAGAAATAGAACCTAACTTGCCTTATCTTACTCAGGTTTTACAGAGACAATGAAGACGATATTGATTACTGGAATAGGGAGTGATATAGCGCAATCTATTGCAATTATAATAAGAGAAAGATTTCCAGAATGGAGAATTATCGGCTGCGATGTTAATATTCGTCACGGTGGGAACCTATTTTCTGATAAATTTATTGTTTCGCTTCAGGCATCAACTGATCAATATTTACCATGGCTTGAAGATTTAGTAAAAGAAGAGGGCGTTAGCTTCTGTATTCCAGTTTCAGAGGCTGAATTAGAATTTTTCTTTGTGAACCAAATTTTTGAAATTGGTAAGGCAAAGATTCTCATGGCAAACCCACAATCGTTAAAGATAGGTCTAGATAAGCTTCAAACAAATCAGTATTTAAAATCCATTGGGGTAGATGTCCCCTGGACATTACTTTCCGAAAACTTAAATTCAATACCAAGTTTCCCATGCATATTTAAGCATAGAAAAGGAGCAGGATCGAAAGTTTTATTTGAATGTAAGAATAGAGAAGAAGCTATTTTTTATTCCAGTAAATATTCAAATGGAATCTTTCAGGAATTACTCCTTCCTTCAAACCAAGAAGTTACTTGTGCAGTTTATAGAAACAAAAAAGGGAAGATAAATATTCTTCAATTGCTTCGGGAATTAGATGGAGGATTTACAGGCTGGGCAGAGGTTATCCAGGATCAAGAAGTTTCGAAGCAATGCGAATTATTGGCTGAGGCTCTTGATCTTAATGGTTCAATCAATGTGCAATTACGAATCACGGCACTTGGTCCGAGAATATTCGAAATCAATCCTAGATTTTCGTCCACTGTTTTGATGAGGCATATGATGGGCTTTGAGGATGTTATTTGGTCGATTGAGGAATTGTTAGAAATTAATTCTAATTTTCATTCTCCAAAAATTGGTACAGTAGCCGTTAGAGTTCAAGGAGTGAATATCATAAATTAATGGAAAACTTAAATGGTTTATAAAAATATAAAAATTGGAAAAGAATATCCCTGCTTCATCGCAGCTGAAGTCGGAATCAATCATAATGGAGACATTAATTTAGCAAAGGAAATGATCAAAGCTGCTAAAGATGCGGGTGCAGATGCAGTTAAATTCCAAAATTATCATACTGAAGATTTTATATTAGATAAAAAATTAACGTATGAATATATTTCAGAAGGAACAAAAATTGTAGAAAGCCAGTTTGAAATGTTTAAACGATATGAACTTAGTTTTGAACAAATTCAAGTTCTAAAAGATTACAGTGATGAATTGGGAATAATTTTTTTTAGTACTCCAACCAGTTTAAAAGGTATAGAAGATTTAGAAAAAGTTGGAGTTAGTCTTTTAAAAAACGGTTCGGACTTTCTTGTTAATCTTGAGCTCATTAACCAAATGGCAAAAACTGGCATCCCTGTCATAATTTCAACAGGTATGGCGACACTTGGAGAAATCGATGATGCTGTCAGATCTTTTGAACAAGCTGGTGGAAAAGATTTAATCATTCTTCATTGTGTGTCTGCTTATCCTACTCCGGCGGAAGAAGTTAATCTAAACAAAATATCTGCACTTGCGAAAGCTTTTCAGTATCCTATAGGATTCTCGGATCATACTGATGGTATTGTCGCGGCTGTAGGAGCAGTTGTCTTAGGAGCTTGTTTTATTGAAAAACATTTTACTTTAAATAAGAATTTACCTGGGCCAGATCATCATTTCTCTTCTGATCCAAAAGAATTTAAGGAACTTGTAAATTCTATTCGATTTGTTGAAAAAAGTATGGGTAACTCGAAAATTTCTCCAACTCAAAAAGAGGAATTCAATCGAAATACAGCAAGATTGTCATGCGTAGCAAAACATAGATTAAAGTCAGGGCATATAATTCAGAGAGAAGATATTGCCTTCTCCAGGCCAGCAAATGGTTTGCCGCCTAAGCTATTAGATATACTTATAGGAACCCATGTAAAGGAAGACATGGAA
Source organism: Leptospira sp. GIMC2001 (assembly GCF_028462125.1). Taxonomy (NCBI): domain Bacteria; kingdom Pseudomonadati; phylum Spirochaetota; class Leptospiria; order Leptospirales; family Leptospiraceae; genus Leptospira; species Leptospira sp. GIMC2001. Next base: position 1,955,250 of record NZ_CP115468.1, read on the forward strand.
TTAGGTGAACCTTTCTTATTCAGTAAGATTGGATAAAATTTTATTTTAACAGTATATGAGCATAGAAAATGAAAAAAAAGTTTGATCCAATTTGGGATCACAAATACAAAAAAGGACATGCTGAAAAGTATCCTTGGGACAGTGTAGTTTCTTTTGTTTTTAGACATCGATCCAATAAGTCTGCTCGAGAAACTAATATCCTTGAAATTGGTTGTGGTACTGGAGCGAACCTATGGTTTGCAGCGAGAGAAGGATTTCAAGTTTCTGGAATTGATGGTAGCAAATATGCTATAGAGTATGCAAAAAAGAGATTTAAAGCGGAGAAATTAAAGGGAGAATTCATTGTTGGAAATTTTCTGTCCCTTCCTTATAATCGAAATTCCTTTGATTTGATTATTGATAGAGCAGCGTTAGCTTGTGTAGGGAAATCCGATATAAAAAAAGCAATAGATGATATTCATAATATTTTAAAACCAGGCGGAAAATTCTTTTTTACTCCTTACTCAAACAAGAATGCGAGCGCCAAGTCTGGAATAAAAAAAGAAGATGATTTGATTGTTGGAATAAGTGACGGAGGCTTGCAAGGCGTTGGACAACTAGTTTTCTTTTCTTTAAATGAAGTAAAAAAAATATTCAGTAAAAAAAAATGGGAAATTGTTTCTCTTGAATCTGTAACAAAGCAAAATCATATTTCCAAAAATAAAACTGAAGAATTTCACGTAGTGGTTATGAAATTATTTCCTGATTCAAATTCGAGTGACAGTAGAAAAGGTATAAAGTTTGAATAAAAAATTCAATTCAGTAGTAGTTGGAGGTGGAATCGCAGGAATCATTTCAGCATTACTTGAATCTAATAAAGGCAAAACAGTTCTTTTAATCGAATCCAGCAGTCAATTGGGAGGCTTACTAAACAGTTCTTATAATGGTAAAAATTATTTCGATTATGGAACTCATATTTTCAGCCAGAGTCGAAATGATGAATTAAATAAAATTCTTTTTGATGAATTCAGTGCAGATAATTGTATAATCACGAATAAAATATCCGTTGGAAATTATTTCAATGGAATAATGAATAATAAAAATTGTTTTGTAGATGCTAATAGTCTCGAGGATTCAACTTACTATAAAGGTTGTTACGATTTCATCACGGCAAATCGAGATATTTATGATACTAATTTAGAGAGTTTTTCCATGTCTCAAATGGGGGAGACTTTTTATGAATATATATTCAAACCTACTTATCAAAAATATTTCAGAGAAGATCCCAAAAATCTAGATATTTCTTGTTTTGCTTTTTTTGATATGTCTCGAGTTATTGCATTTGATCCAAACACTACAATTGACTTACTTAGTCGAAACGAGAAATTAAAGCTAGCGCATCATGAACGTCAGGTAGGAGTTAATAAATATTATCCAATAATTGGAGGAATAGGATCTATTATAAAAAAACTTGAAGATAAATTAATTAAAAATGGAGTATCGATTAATTTAAATTTTCCTATAGAAGAAATATCATACTCAAACAATAAATTTCAAAATTTAAAAAGTAAAACTGAAACAATTGAATTCGATAGTATTATTTGGACAATTCCCCAATTCCTACTCTGTAAATATGGTAATCTTTCATATAAACTCATAGCTCCAAATTTCGTATCGACAAGACTTTTACATTTTACTTTTAATAAAAAAATCTTAACAGAATCGACATATATAAATGTATTCGATCAAAATTTATTAAGTGGCAGAATTACTTTATATCAAAATTTAACTCAGACTGATAATTTTAGCTGCACAGTGGAAGTTCTGGGATATGAAAATGTTTCTGATTTAGAACTTCCTGAATTAATTATAAAAGAGCTGTTGAAGATGAACTTGATTAATTCAAGTCACGATCTAGTATACAATGAATTGCATTCAATTAAGCAAGGCTTTCCGGTTTTGTCAATTCCTTTTGTTCAAAATCAGAAAAGCCTTAATTTAGAATTGAAAAATAATTTTTCAAATCTAAAACTATTAGGTAGAGCTTCAGGTAATACATTCTTTCTAGAAGATGTATTAAATGAGGTATATGAAGAATTAGCGCGAAATTAAATAATAAAATCTTATTTCTAAATTTTGAAATTAGATCGGTTATATGTCGTTTCTTTAATTGTAAATGTCTTAGGGATAAAGTTCTTAAATATGAATAAAAATAATGAAAACGTAGAATACTACTCCAAGCTAGTAAATCAATTTGGAAATGATGTAAAGTCATTGAACTGGGGAAGCAATGCTTCCCAAGAACTAAGATTCCAAATTTTATCAGAGATTGGAGATATTAGTAATAAATCTATACTTGATATTGGTTGCGGATTAGGAGATCTATACAAATTCCTGAACAAGAAAGAAAAGGTTGTAAAGTATTCTGGCATAGATATCACACCTTCAATGATAGAGATGGCAAGGAAGAATTATTCAACAGTTGATTTTTCTGTAAAAGATTATATGAAGGATGAAATTGGAATAAGCGATTATATTTTTATAAGTGGTATATTCACCTATCAATCGAAAGAATTCTTTGAGAAATCAATTCTTTCCTTATTTCAAAAGGTTCGCTTAGGGATATCATTTAATTTGCTGAGTAGTTGGGCTGACACGCTTGCCGAGAATGAATTTTATGCTGATCCTATCGAGACAGTAAAATTCTGTAAATCTATAACAAGGAAATTCGCATTTAGGCATGATTATCACCCGGCAGATTTTACCATTTATTTGTATAAATAAAAATGATTGTATCTATCAATCAACCGGCTTATTTACCTTGGCTAGGATATTTTCATAGAATTGCAATATCCGATATTCATATCGTGTTGGATCATGTGCAGTTTGAGAAAAATAGCTTTACGAATAGAAATAAAATTCGAACAAGAGAAGGTACAGCCTGGTTAACCGTTCCTGTTTTGACCAGTGGGAAATTTAAATCTAACCCGATCAATTTATTAGAAATTGATAATAAACAAAAATGGGCTAAGAAACATTTGGAAGCATTTAAATTGAACTATCGAAAAGCTAGATATTTTGATGAGATCTTTTCGTTTCTCATGGAAGTTTATTCACAGGAATGGAAGTATTTACATGAAATCGCAGATAAACTGAACTTATTTATACTAAATTATCTAAATATCAAAACAAAAATTCTTTATAGCTCCAAAATGAATATCCATTCGGTTAAATCAGATCTCGTTTATGAATTATGCAAAGAAACTGGATCGTCTATATATATATCAGGCAGTCTAGGTAGAAATTATTTAGAAGAAGATAAATTTTCTCAAAATAATATAAAAGTTATATATCATGATTATAATCACCCAACTTATGAGCAAATCTATCCAGGTTTTGAACCATATATGAATATTTTTGATTTACTATTCAATCATGGTAAAGGTAGCATGAAAATTCTTAATTCAGGATTTCAACTACCTCAATGATTCAATTAGATAATAAGAAAATTCTTGTTGTTGTCGCTCATCCAGATGACGAATTGTTGGGGTTAGGTGCAACAATTCATAAATTAGTCAAATACAATCATTGTGTAGCGAGGGCTGTAATTTTAGGTGAAGGTATTACTTCTCGATCGGATCAGAGAGATCGAGCAGTTTGGAAAGATGAGTTAGAGATTCATCGAAAGAATATTTACTCTGCACAACAATGTATAGGCTATGAAAGTGTCGGAATCTATGATTTTCCAGATAATCGATTTGATTCAGTCCCTTTATTAGATATTGTAAAAATTATAGAGAAGGAAAATCGCGAATTTATTCCTGACGTTATTTTTACCCACCATAATGGAGATTTAAATATTGATCATAGGATCACATCTGATGCTGTAGTAACAGCAACAAGACCATTGCAAGACGAGTCTGTTAAAACAATCCTTTCCTTTGAGACACCCTCGGCAACTGAGTGGCAAGCTTCAAATTACCCAACACTATTTAATCCGAATGTGTATTTTACTTTTGAAAAGGATTCGTTGGAAGCAAAAATTGACGGACTCAATTCATACAAAATGGAAGTCAGAGATTATCCTCATCCTAGGTCTCCGGAAGGTTTAGAAATTTTAGCTAAATATAGAGGTATGATTGTTGGAGCTATGTATGCGGAAGCATTTTATCTTCTAAGGACAATCGTTGAAAAATAAAATCGTTATCCATTCTGATCGGTTTATTATTCGGATTCTCGAAGAAAATGATGTAACAGAGAAATATCTCGATTGGTTAAGCGATTCCGAGGCAAAAAAATATATAGTTGCAGCAAAAAAAAAGAATGATCTGGTTAGTCTGCGTTCCTATGTAAGGAAGAATTTTGAGTCAAACTCTACATATTTTTTTGGAATTTTTGATAAAAATAATAAATTTCACATAGGAAATATAAAATATGATGAAATTGATTTGCGATTAGGTTATGCTAAGATGGGTATTCTGATCGGAGACCCGGAATACAGAGGAAAGGGAGTAGCGGTAGAAGTGTTACTCAAGACCATGGAATGGATTCTAGAACAGGGCATTCGAACTGTTTTTCTAGGTGTGGATGAAAACAATAAAAATGCAATTGGTGCTTATGAGAAGGCAGGATTTGTTTTCTTTCGGGATGAATATCCTGATTACTTGAGTCGCAGTGCAAAATATATGTACCGTAAACTTTAATAAATTTACTGAATTTTAAATATATTTTTTTTAATGATTAAGAATATTGATAAGTATAGTTTTAAGATAATTTTTCTTTTAAAATATGGTAAATTTTTAAAGAGAGTAGCTAAGAATTTTCATTCCAGATATTCCGATCAATTCATTAAAAGGATTCAGCAAATAGTCATCGAAAATTCATATTATTTCAGCTTAGATCACGCAAGTAAATTGAGAATGTCTGAGAGTGTTCAATTTTTATCAATTGATGAATATTTTGATACTGGATCAACATATATAAATTTTTCAAATGGTAGAATCAAAGTCAAGTTTTTGGCTAAAACCAAAAAGATAATTGAATCGATTGGGTTCTTAATCCTTGCTTTCTATTCAGTATTTCGAGGAAGTATTTTCGGAATAAAGACAAAAAAGAACCGTTTTAATATTGTTATATCAGATTTAGCACTTGATAGTTTTTTTAATCATGAAGAGATCAGTGTTTTATTTAAAGTCATCGAGGGAGACTATTATCCTATTTTGAATTCGTCAGAGAATCTGATTATAAAATCTAAGAAAATGGATAAATTAACGAATGGAAAAATTTATTTTTCTAGCCAGCCTTTATTAGCATTGATGGAGTTAATTAGATGGGATTTTAAAGATTTGTTTACAATATTTTTGTCATTCCTAAGATTTTTTATTTTTGTTCTTATACCTTCCATTTTTACAGACATTAAAATTCTACTTTTAAAAGACTTAATGTTGATTGAGGTTGTTTCGCATTTAGATCGATTTAATATTATTGAAAATTTCATTATAACGAATTCAGACTGCTATTCTCATAATTTATATCTTTCTAATTCCGAAAAAAATAACCATAAATTAGTCATGTTATGGTACTCGATAAATAATTGTGATCTTAAGTTTAAAAGAAGTATAGGACACTCCAAAAAATCCTTTGCTCCTTGGTTAAAGACAATGAATGTAGATGAGCATTTTGTTTGGAATTTAGAACAGAAAATTTGGTTACAAGATATAGGGGAAACTTCAAAAATTTCATTAACTGGACCTATCATGTTCAATAATCCCTTTAGAACTATTGAGAATAAAATATTTAATCCTAATAAATTCAATATAGTTTTATTTGATGTTCCACCAAAAATTGAGATCAAAGAAAAACAAGCTTACGGTAAATCTGCAATTTTTTATAATTTAGAAATTTCTAAACGTTTTATATTAGATTTTATTGAGTATTCCCGGGGAAGGGATATACAAATATATTTGAAAACTAAAAGAAAAGATGAAAAGAATACAAAAGCAGAGTATTTACAATTGCTTGCTGATCTAGAAGTTAGTAATGAATTGATTATTCTTGATCCCACCATATCTATAGATTCCTTGCTCGATTCAAAAGTTGATTTAGTAGCATCAATTCCTTATACATCCGTTGCATATCTTGCTTTTCAAAAAAATATAAAATCAATTTTTTATGATCCAGGGGAAATGTTAGATTGCAATCATTCTTACTACAAAGGTCAGATTTTTATTTCTGGAAAAAATGATTTGGAGAATTACCTTTTAGAAGTAGCATGACGAATTTTTATTTTTGGAGATTATGATTTTGTTATAATTGGTTGAGTTATGTAAATGAGTCAGATAGATATTGAGCTCGAGAATGAAAGAAATTAAGAAATAAGGAAATGAATTTAAATGAACCCAAAAGTCATTGAGGTGGGATACGGGAAAGTATCCAAGGTCAAAATCGGAGCAAAACTTCCACTGGTTTTTATTGGTGGACCTTGTGCAATCGAGTCAAAAGAACATACGTTTATGATGGCAAAAACAGTAAAGGAAATCTGTGATAAAGTAGGAGTTCCTTGGATATTTAAAGCTTGCTATGATAAAGACTGCAGGTCGGCTCCAGATAGCTTTCATGGATTGGGAGTGGAAGGTGGATTAAAAATCCTTGCTGAGGTTAGAGATGAATTCGGAATTCCCGTGACCTCTGATTTTTCAGATCCTTCTTGGGGAGCAGCGACCGGTGAGGTATGTGACCTAGTTCAAGTACCTGCATATTTATGTCGTCAGACATCCATACTTCGGTCTGCGGCTGAAACAGGTCGACCTGTTCATCTTAAAAAAGGGCAATTCATGAGTCCTTGGAATATGAAGAACTCTGTTCGTAAGTTAGAAGCTCATGGTTGCAAAGCAGTGGTTCTCACAGATCGTGGAACATTTTTTGGTTATAATATGCTCGTGAATGATTTCAAGTGTTTCCCAATTATGGCAGAGACAGGATATCCAGTTTGCTTTGATGCGACTCATTCAATACAATTGCCAACATCTATGGGTAATATTTCAGGTGGTCAAAGAGAATACATCCCGCATTTGGTTCGAGGAGCATGTGCAGTGGGTATCAATGCTCTATTTATGGAAGTTCACAATGATCCACCAAATGCTATGAGTGATGCTAATACTGTAATGGATATCAAACATTTAGAAAATGTCCTTTCTCAAGCCAAATTTATGCATGAAAAACGATTAGAACTTTTGGAAAAATTTGGAGAAGACAATGTCCACAGAGATTAATAGAAATAAACCCGTTCGAGATGTAATGATTCCTTTGGATCGTTTTCCAGTCCTCAAAGAAAACACAATATTCAAAGAAGCACTAGAAGCTATGAGTAAATTCAATTTAGGAATAGCTTGTATCACAAATAGTGAAGGTCAACTGATTGGTCTAGTTACCGATGGAGATGTTCGTAGAAAACTATTAAAAATCCAGAAGCCATTTTCTGCACTTTTTGTGGACGATGCCCTCGATCATTGCATAAAATCTCCAGTTACAATTTCTCAAAATTCTAACCTTATGAGCGCTGTGGAGCTCATGGAAAAGAAACATGTTTGGGATTTACCTGTAGTAGATGAGACTGGAAAGCTTCTTGGTCTTTTACATTTACATCCTGCTGTCAAAGCTCTACTAACATAATCGATACTTATGGAAAATTTATTTGCGCGAAGAAAAAAATTAAAATCCAAACTTGTAAATAGAGAGAGATTATTTGCTGGATGGGTATCTTATTCTCATCCATCCATCACGGAAACTTTTGCAGGTGCAGGATTCGATTTTATAGCTATTGATATGGAGCATGGAACCGTATCATTAGAGCAAGCACAACGAATCATTGCCGCAGCTCAAGCTGAGGGAAGTTTGTGTCTACCTAGACCAGTATCGCATTCTAATGATTGGACCAAACCTCTTTTAGATTCTGGGGCTGATGGGATGTTATACCCGATGGTTCAGACCAAACAGGACGTTCAAGCTTTGATAGAAATCAATAAATATCCTTCTGTTGGCAAGAGGAGTTTTGGTGTCAATCGAGCACAGAATTATGGATTTGATTTTGATGAGTATGTAAAGACCTGGAATGAGAGTTCTTCACTTATATTACAAATCGAATCAATCCAAGCGGTTGAAAACATAAATGAACTTCTATCATATCAAGAAGTTGATGGTGTTATGGTTGGACCGTATGACATGTCTGGTTCACTAGGAGTACCTGGACAAACAACTCATCCTCTGGTCTTAGAAGCCTCTAAAAAAGTGATTCTTGCTTGTGAAAAATATGGAAAGAGTTGCGGATCTCAAATAGCCGATGTAACCGAAGATGCAATGACAAAACATTTTGATCAAGGTTACACCTATTGTATATTAGGCTCGGATCTATTCGTTTTATGGAAATGGGCTGAGAATATGAAGAAAATGATTCAGACTTTTAAATAGGATACAAATTGAGCAAATATATTGATTCACTTTTTAACTTAGAAAATAAGATAGCCGCTGTTATTGGAGCGGGTGGTCATTTATGCGGAGAAATGGCAAAAGGGTTTGCTCGAGCTGGATGCAAAGTGGCTATTTTAGATCTGCGTTTGGAGAAAGCTCAAAAAGTTGCAGATGATATTCAAAAAGAAGGATATCCTCGTCCATTAGCTATTGCTTTGGATGTTACAAAAAAGGAAGAGCATGAGTTAGCTTTAGCTGGCATTATCCAAGAGTTCGGAGGACTGGATATTGTCGTAAATGGTGCTGGAATTAATGGACCTAGTCCTTTCTTTGAGATATCTCTAGATGAATGGCATTCAATTATGGATTCGCAGATAACGGGAACTTTTCTTGGCTGTCAAGTTTATGGTAAGTATTTAGTGGATCAGGGAAAAGGTTCTATTATTAATATCTCGTCTGCTTCTGCAGGACCACCTTTGTCAAAAGCATTCACATATTCTGTTGCAAAGGCGGGAATAAAAAATCTAACTCAAAACTTGGGAAGAGAGTGGGGAAAAAAGGGTGTGCGAGTTAATGCGATTCGGCCTGGATTTTTTCCAACAGAATGGAATCGAAAAAACTTTATTACACCAGAAAGGGAGAATGCAATTTTAGGGCATACACCAATGGGGCGCTACGGTGAACCTTCAGAACTTCTTGGTGCGATTCTATGGTTAGCTTCAGATGCTGCAAGCTTTGTTACTGGTGCAGAAATTGAAGTAGATGGTGGTTTTAGTTGTATGACAATATAACTAAAGATATAAGAAAAAAATATAAATGAATAACTGTCCAGTTTGCAATTCAATCAGTTTAAATTTTTTGAGAGAATATAAAGGAAGGTCACCTTTATTTATAGACAAAAAACTAATGAAGTGCTCGGGATGTGAATTTGTTTTCGCTTCACCCTTACCAGACAATAAGGAACTTGCTGAATACAATTCTAAGTATTTTCTGAATGCACATGGTGGCAATTCGACTCATCCTGTTGCTGTAGCTTTTCATTCAGCGATCAATAAAATTCGTGCAAACCATGTACTCGATTATGCTAAAGGATCTGGAGTTAAGATAAAAAAAGTATTGGAGATTGGTCCAGGATTAGGCTTTATTCTAAAATACTTCAAGGATCAATATCCTGAAGTTGAATATAGCATAATTGAATCTGATGTTGAAAATTTAAGTAAATTAAAAAATCTTGCATTTTCCCATTTTGAAAATTTGGACTATGCGCCTAAAGATTATTTTGACCTAGTAATTGTATCCCATGTTCTGGAACATACAAATGATCCGATTGCATTCTCATCTAAGTTACTAGAAAAGATCAATAGTAGTGGAATTTTATTTATTGAAGTTCCTAATGAAGATTATAAATTTAAAGTTGAGGATGAGCCCCACTTACTCTTCTTTAACAAATATTCAATGGGACGTTTGCTGGATCAACTTGCCCTAAAAAATATCGCAATCACCAATCATGGACCGAATATAGAAGAAGGAATGGTTCGGAAATTCTTCATTCGTCTGTATCATTTAATCGACCATACTTTAACAAAATTCAAAATTCTTTTACCAGCTCATATTTTTTATGGATCGTATAAGAAATTATTATCTAGTCGAGAAATCGTATCCATTTTGCCTTTTGATGCTATTCTGAGTAAAGACTCGCCATCCTGGTGGTTACGAGTTGTCGCACAGAAAAAGTAGATAGCTTTTCTAAAAATTATAGAATTAATACATAGTTGCTATATGAATCTTAAATCTTCCATTATCAATAGAATTAAGTATTTTGATCGATATAGTTCAATTGGAGAGGAAAGAGAGGAATCTATCACAAAGAATGTTAGTTCTTTAAAGAAGAATGGATTTCTGATACTAGATGAATATATATCTGGAGAAAATTTAAAAAATCTACAATCGATTTACAAAAATCGTTTGGAAGAAGGTCTCAAGTTTGAGACACCCTGTTTGGCTCAGTCGTTGATTGATGATTTAGAACACAGCGAATTGATAGAAAATTACTTTCGATACAATCCTAATGAATTGGTGAAATACAAAATAACTTTTGATCACAAAGACTTCTTGGACTATAAAGAATGTTTGAACAAGTATCGACCCTCAACACTTAAAACCTATCTTTCAGACATTCAAGAATTTTATAGTTATTGGTTAGATGAAAATTTATTAAAAATTATCGAATCTTACATGGGAATTAGACCACATATGGTTGAGGCTTATCTTCGTAGAAATTTTCCTGCAAAATACAAAGTGATGAATCACTTTTGGCATAGAGATTCCAATCACCCAGAATTTTTGATCAAGGCATTTATATTTCTATCAGATTGTAAACTTACGAATGGACCACATGAGTATGTTTCTGGAAGCATACAGGATCGAAGCTTGGATGGAAAGGCATACTATACTGATCAAGATGTGGACAGTTTGTACCCTGACGGATCAATTCAGAGAATAAAATCTATTGTAAAAGCGGGAACAGTTATTTTAGAAGATACTAGAGGCTTACACCGAGCAACGATCCCCAAGGAAGGCTACAGAGATCTTGGTTTCGCAGTCTTTTTGCCATTGTCAAAATTACAAAAGCAACTCAAATCAATGTTTTGGATTGATAAAAATACATATTCATCCCTTTCAAGTTACCAAAAATCATTTATACCTAAGCAAAATATTCGTTAAGGAAATTACATTTGTCTAAAACAGCTATTATTACAGGCGGAAACAAAGGAATCGGACTAGGTATTACAGAGTCATTTTTGAATGCTGGCTACTCCGTAGTAGTCGGTGCAAGAAAAGAAACTGATTTATCTAAATTAGGAGATCGAGTTAGATTTGTTAGTATGGATGTCCAGAAGGAAGAAGATCATAGAAAGCTTGTGAAGACCGCATTAGATTGGACTGGTGCTTTAGATGTGTATGTAAACAATGCTGGATTCTCTCAGTGGAAGCCAATCGAGAAAATTGATGAGGCTTTTTTTGATAACATTATAAATACGAATTTAAAAGGTGCCTTTTGGGGTTGTAAAGTAGCTGCTGAAAATTTGAAAAGTGGCGGAAGTATTCTTAATATCTCGAGTATTGCAGGCAAACGAGGAAGTTCGAATAACTCTATGTATGTGGCATCGAAATTTGGAATGAATGGATTAACTCAATCTCTTGCAAAAGAATTAGGTCCCAGAGGGATACGAGTCAATGGACTTTGTCCTGTACTAATTTTAACAGACGGACTAAGAGAAGCACTTATGGAAGAATATTCACCAGCTAAGGGTGAGCCTGAAAAGTTTATTACAGATTTTACAAAGGGTAATTCTGCTCTTGGTCGAATGCCTTCGTCCAAAGAGGTCGGGGATATGTGTGTATTACTTTCGTCTGAGATGGCTTCAGCGATCACAGGTCAGAATATCAATGTGGATTGTGGAGTATTTCCTCAATGAAAAAGATCGTAGCATTTATTCCAGCACATTTGGCCTCAGTTCGGTTTCCTCGCAAAGTTCTATTTGAAATTCATGGACTTCCTATGATTGAGCATGTACGGAGAAGGGCAATTCTTTCAGGGGCTTTTTCTGAAGTGTATGTTGCTACTTGTGATGACGAAGTGCAGGCATTAATTGAAAAGCATGGAGGAAAAGTTATTCGAACAGCAAATACTCATAAAAATGGGACAAGTCGAATAGCCGAGGCCGTGAAAAATGTTGATTGTTCTCATGTAGTTTTACTTCAAGCGGATGAGCCTTTACTTTTGCCAGAAGATTTAGAATTTTTTACAAATTTTATTAAAGAAGATAAATCTGATACAGTTAGTTGGAATGCGACTGGTCCAATCGAAAGTATGGATGAGCTAGATAGGCATTCCTTTGTTAAATGTTTTGTAAACGAAAAGAATCGAATACTCTTTTGCTTTAGAAGATCTCCTGCCTATGGCAAATTTGAAGATTCAACCAAGTTTATAAGAAAAATTCTTGGTATTATAGGGTATACCAAAGAATTTTTATTAGAAATTTCATCAATGAATCAAGCGCCATTTGAAACAGCTGAATTCATTGAGCAAATGCGTATCATTGAAAACGAATTCGTATTACGTTCTGTTAGTTTAGATCATACTTTCCCATCTATCAATGAGCCAGGAGAAGTAGAAGAGGTTTTGCAGAAATTACGAGATAGTGTGCAAGAAGGGTATCTCAAAAAAGTATTGGTTAAAATGGACGGGACGTAATTGCCAGACAAGCTTAATTTGAGAGAAGCCAAACAAGTTTACATTGACTTTATTTATCGATGTAATCAAGCTTTTGATAAATCTTCAAATTGGTGGTTTTTACCATCTTCCTCAAGAGAAAGAACAGGAACAAATGTCCAAGATGAATTTGTTGCATTTGCCTGTGGCAAAGAGTTTAAACCAAAAATTCGCAAAGGAATAGAGAAATTTTTTTACGAATATCCAATCATAAAATCTCTATTAAGTCTTATTCGAGATAATTTTTTATTAATAAATATTTTAATAAGAAGAAAAGATAATCTATCACGAAAGGTAGACATATTATTTATTCATCCCCTTCATGATTTACCAATCAGAAGGATAAAAGATAGGATATGGAATCATTATTTTGGTGAATTACCAGAAAATTACTTAGACTTAGGTTATAAAGTTGAAGTTTCAGGTGTTTGTGATCCAGGATTTTTTAAAAAAGACATAGCATTTTCTGAGAGGGGCTACCGAATTACAAATCCTCTCAGTTATCTAAAGTGGAGGGATCTTTTACTTACAAATGTTCAATTTCTTAATTTTTTTTTATTTGGTCTAAATATACCAAAACCAAATAATTTAATAGAAGAAAAACTTCATTATCTAGTTAGCAAAGAATCAAAGGTTAAATTATATAATATCTTTTGGGGAATTATCTATCAGAAAGCTTTTAGTAATACCATACAAGAATTGAAACCTAATTATATATTTCATACCTATGAAAATAATTGGTGGGAGAGATCATTAAACAAAGCATATAATGAAAATAAAGCGAGTGTGAATAAATGTATTGGTTTTATACACTGTTCAATCCTAGATTCGCATTTGAAATATACATTAATACAAGACGAGTGGTTTTTAAAACCGAGTCCAGATGAACTTTTAGTAACAGGAAATACTGTAATTAATATTTTATCAAAGAGAGGGGGCTATGATTTTAGCAAAATTAGAATAGGTTATGATCTTCGCGGACCTAATTTATTTGATATTCAAAAGAAAAAAAAGAGTCCTTTGAAACGAATATTAGTATTGCTTGAAGGGCTCGATACAATGCCTGCATTTCTACTTTTACTAATTGAGACAATTCCTTTAGATGAATACCAACTGAGTGTTCGCTGCCATCCAGTATACCCCATCCACAATCCAGCTTTTCTTGAAATTCGTAATCATAATTATTATAGTCAACTTTTAGTAACCGCGAACACAAGCTTGGAAGAAGATTTAGAATCAGCAGATCTCGTAATCTACAAGGGTTCAACTTCGGCTTTATATGCTGCTTACAAGGGAATTCCCCTATTAAGGTATCAAGATGAATGGTGGGCTTCCGATGATCCATTGTTACATTGTAATTTTTTGAAAAAGGATTTTGCAGTCTCAAAAGAAATATTAGAAGGCATTCAGTATTTTAAGGATATGGAGCAAGATGCTTTTTATGAAGAGCAAGCGAAATTGCAAGAATTTGTTTTTCATTATATGCATCCATACGAGGAAGACCAATTAAAAAAATTAGCACGGGAACTTATTTCCTAAGTGAGTATTAATGTTAGATATTATTAAGCTTCTAGTTATAGACGTTGATGGTGTGTTGACGGATGGTAAGCTATACTATACAGAAGAAGGAGAGTCGTTCAAGATTTTCGATGTAAAGGACGGTTTAGGAATTAGAATCGCTAACAAGATTATATCAATAGCCATCATATCAGGTAATACTTCTCCTATTATTGCTAAGAGAGCATCCGTATTAGGAATTAAACATCTCTTTCTTGGTATAGAAGATAAGGCTCTATGCTTATCTTCCCTTTGCAACCAGCTTCAATTTTCCAAGGAACAGGTAGCATATATTGGAGATGATTTAAACGATTTGGTTGTTTCGGAATTAGTTGGAATCTTTGCTTGTCCTAACGATGCTCATTCTGCCGTAATTGCTAAATCAAATTATCAATTAAAAGCGAATGGCGGCGACGGTGCCGTAAGAGAATTTATTGACGCTATGTTGGAAGCAAAAGGTGTGAAAGCGGAATTCGACAAAGGAATCAAGATCTCAAACGTATGAGCCATTTTGTATCTAAAGATATTTGTGTTCTTACTCCTACCAAAGATCGTCCTCACAAAATTGTAAATCTCCTAAATTCACTAGTTAATCAATCTCAAAAAGTTGGACGTATTATAATTATTGGTAGTGGAGAAAACATTGAATCTATAATTGAATCTTACAAAGCAAAACTTCCCATTGAATACTATCATTCCGAAATTGCTGGGCAGATTCGACAACGAAAATTAGGTATATCAAAATTAGATAATAAAACCAAGTTAGTCGCTACATTAGATGATGATATCATACTGGAAAAAGATGCGATTGCAAATATACTTAAGTTTTGGAACACTAGGGATGACAAGACGGCTGGAGTAGGGTTTAATATAACCAATATGACTCGACACGCCTATTCTAAAAAAAAAGAACTATTTTTTTTGAGTAGTAAAGAGCCTGGAAAGGTTATTAGTAGTGGCTACACGACATCTTTATGCAATGTAAAAAATGATATACATTCAGAGTGGTTGAATGGTGGTGCTACTTCTTGGCTACAAGATGTTTTAATCGATGGAATACACAAGAAAAATATTGATTCTACATGGGCGCCTTGTGAGGATCTTATGTTTAGCTATCCGATTGGTAAGAAATATGATTTATGGGTATGTTATAATTCTAAAGTAATTCATGATGATAAGGTTTTATTTAAGTCTATGAAAGAGGCATTCGAACGTGGGCAAATATTATCAAAATGGACTCTAGAGTTTGTGAAATCAAACCCTGAGTTGAGCTCATATAAATTTTATCTAGCAACTTCGATAAGTTCAGTTTTAAATCTCTTTAGAAAAATTTATAAAATTGATTTTTTCTATGAGTTAGGTAGATTCACATATTTATTTACTAGGAATTCATGATATTAGGAATTGACGCATCCAATATAAGAGGAGGTGGAGGGATAACCCATCTTACTGAGCTTATTAAACATGCGGAACCTCAATTCTTGTGAGGTTTTTGTATAGGTTAATAAAGTTAGTTCCATGAAAATTGTGAATCTATGGAAATGCGTAGAGCAATCTTAAATTTCTGTTCTAATCTTTACAATAATTAATAAATACTGATAGTGTTGTATAAATGAACTCATCTATTCTCTCTAACAATGATCAGTTAAATATTCTGCACATAGTGAATGATAGATGGCTTCTTGGTGGTGGTGTAGGTTCTGTTGCTTATGAAATGTTTAAAACGCAAAGGAACCTAGGAAATAATACTGCAATTTGGTCTATTGATTCGACAAATAAATATAAAATAGCAACTAACGAAAACACTTTAGAAAAACAATCTGGTTTAAAGGTGTTTAAAACTCTCGGTCCTAAATCTTTAGGATTTAGTCCTGCGATGGAAAGGGCTGCTGTTAATGAGATAGGTGGAGAATATGAAATACTTCATCAACATAGTATTTGGTTCGCTGTGTCACGTGTCACGAATAATTGGCGAATAAAATTTGATCGCCCGACAATAATTACTCCACACGGGACTCTAGAGGATTTTTCTCTCAATAGGTCTAGTTGGAAAAAAAAAATAGCATTAGCATTTTATGAGATGAAAAATCTTAAAAGTGCCACATGCCTTCAAGCTACAGCGGAAGAAGAAGCGTTGAGCTTTCGTCGGTTTGCGCTCAAGAATCCAATTGCAATTATACCTAATGGCGTATCCGAAGATTGGCTTCAATCTGCTGGCGACATGAACAAATTCAGGGAACGCTACTCAATTCTACCTAGTCAACGGGTGCTCTTGTTCATTTCACGCATTCATCCGAAAAAAGGTTTACCGATGCTATTAGATGCAATGTCTCAACTACCAAAAAGATTGGAAGATTGGATTTTGGTAATTGCAGGTCCGGATGAATCGGGGCATCAACATGATTTAAGACGACAATCAGGAGAATTGGGTTTAACGAATAGAGTTATATTTGTTGGTCCTTTGTATGGTAGTGAAAAAAGAGATGCTTTAGCCGCTGCTGATTTGTTTGTCTTACCAACCCATAGCGAAAATTTTGGAATTGTCATTGCAGAAGCTCTGGGAGCAGGAATACCTGTTATTACGACCCGAGGTACACCGTGGGAGAGTTTACAGTCCCATAATTGTGGCTGGTGGGTCGATGTTAGCACAGAGGCGATTCGCGATGCTTTGATCGATGCAACACAACTCCCTAAAGAGGAGTTAGTAATAATGGGTCGGCGCGGGCGATTGTTAATGTTGGAAAAATACACATGGACAAAAGTAGCAAAACAATCTCTTGAGCTATATAATTGGTTATTGGGTCGAGCGTCGCGCCCTAACTTTGTATTTATTGATTAATCTTATTAGAATACCTCTTCGATATTTTTTACCAAAGATTTGTAACTTATCACAAAAAAGTCTTCCTTCTTAAAAGTAAATTTAAGCAGTAAGGTTGAGAAAATGCCTTTTGGATAAAACTAAACTATTAGGTGTTTTTAAATTAAAAGCATCAAAATCCTTTGTAAAGTTTTCTAAGTATAAATCTAGTGAATTGTGTAAGAAAAGTTTTACAACTGTCAATTTTTTTATTTCAAAAATATTAAGTAGGGGATCATGATTCAAATTATAAAGCCATTTATTCGAGATCTATTTTTTTTAAATCTTGCAATAAGTATTACTCTCAAGTCTTCAAAGCTTACAGCACAGGTTCAGTCATGAATCATGAACACGTGACAGTTCAAGAAAATAAGACTTCGCATCGCCAATTATTTCAATATGATCCTGTTTTAGGCTACAAATATCTTCCTAGTTTAAAAATGCGTGTAGCGCATGAGGGTGGTGGATACCTGATAAAAACAAATCAGGAAGGTTTTCGTTGTAATATTGAAGTGACAACCCAAAAACAAAAACGCAAACGAATACTAGTTTTTGGTGATTCATACACAGCGGGTGATGGTGTAAGCAACGGTAAGAGATATTCAGACGTGTTGGAACAAAACCTTCAAGATGTAGAAGTTCTTAATTTTGGTTTAAGCGGTAGCGGTACAGATCAACAATTTTTGATTTTCCAGCAATACTCAATGAAAATCGAACATGATGCAATTGTAATCGGTCTTCAAGTCGAAAATATTCAACGTAACACGGTCAAAAACAGAATGTGGAGTGACCGAGATGGTCAACCATTGCTAGTTCCAAAGCCTTGGTTTGAAATGTCTGCTCAGGGCGATCTAAAATTAATGGGGGTTCCGGTTCCTGCTCCTTACAAAGCTGATAGCAAGAATGTATCTAAAGAAGGGCATTTTGCTATTCTTCGAAATTTGGTCAATATGCTCGGTTCTGATTTTAAGAATATAGTTCAAAAATTGACAAGGTATCAGCCACTGCCAGACTATAACTCTGCACACAATTCTAGCTGGCAGTTGATGAAATCCATTCTAACTCAATGGATTGCCGATGCAAAAGTACCTGTCATCATTGCAGTAATTCCTGTTTACCAGTATGTTCAATCATCGGCACGTTACTCAAATATCCGTAAGCGGTTCGATGAGTTTTCGAAATCTAGTGGCGCAACAGTGTTTCATGTTATCGATGAACTTTGGAAATATCCGATTGATATTCGAAAGACATTCAGGTTCCAAAACGATAGCCATTTAACGCCGCTTGCTCATAAAGTTATTGGTGAAGCTCTCTCGAAAGAGCTAGCGCCTATTATGGAGGAAAATTAATGGGACGTTATGTACTTGGTGTTTCAGCGTTTTATCACGATTCTGCTGCTGCAATTTTGAAGAATGGAAAAATTATTGCGGCTGCTCAGGAAGAGCGATTCACAAGAAAGAAGCACGACGCTCGCTTCCCTACAAATGCGATTAATTACTGTCTTGAGGAAGCTGAAATCGACGGGAGTGATCTATCAGCGATCGCGTTCTATGACGATCCTGCATTGACAGCTGATAGAATTATCAGATCTTCTATAGCCTTTGCGCCAAGCTCTCAAACTCATTTTATTAAAGCGGTGAAATCCTTCTTCGGTGTTAAACCTTATTTCAGAAACTATATTGAAAAAATGCTGAAATGCGATGTTCCGATTTTCCACGCTAGACATCATTATTCACATGCGGCATCCGCATTTTATCCTTCGCCATTCGAGGAAGCTGCGATATTGTGTGTGGATGGTGTAGGCGAGTGGGCGACAACAAGCCTAGGTTTGGGTAAAGGAGATAAAGTAAATATACTTAAGGACATCCGGTATCCTCATTCACTTGGCTTACTCTATAGCTCATTTACCTATTATTGTGGTTTTCGTGTGAATAGTGGTGAGTACAAATTGATGGGACTTGCGCCGTATGGCAAGCCAGTTTATGCGGACAAGATCAAATCGAATTTGATCGATATCAAGGCGGACGGTTCGTTCAGATTGAACCTTGATTACTTTGATTATCAAAACGGTTTAACCTTGACCAGTAATCGGTTTCATCAGTTATTCGGCGGGTCGCCTCGCTTGCCTGAATCGCGAATAACGCGAAAAGAAATGGATTTGGCAGCTTCGATCCAGGTCGTGACCGAAGAAATAATGATCAAATTGGCGCGCTATTTACGTAAGCTTACCGATTTGCGCAACTTATGCATGGCTGGAGGAGTTGCATTAAATTGTGTGGCGAATGGAAAGATTCTGCAAGAAGGTATTTTCGATGAAATCTGGATTCAACCTGCAGCTGGGGATGCTGGTTGCGCTATCGGCGCTGCATACCTAGCTGATATCGAAATGTTGGGCAGTAAACGCGTAGCGCCTCTCAATACTGGCGATATGCAAAGTGGAAGCTTTATAGGACCAGAATTCAGTGAATATGAAATTGAAGCATTTTTAAAGCGAGTCGGCGCTCCATATCACAAACTGGATCCAGCGGATGACGGTGCAAGTGAAATTGCAAAACTACTGAATGAGAAAAAAATTGTAGGAATGTTTTCTGGAAGAATGGAATTTGGGCCTAGAGCTTTGGGTGGTCGTTCCATTCTTGGAGATCCGCGTTCTGCCGAGACGCAGTCACGGATGAATTTGAAAATCAAGTTTCGTGAATCGTTTAGGCCATTTGCGCCAATCGTTCTCAAAAGTCGAGCTAAGGATTTTTTCGAGATTGATTCTGACAGTCCCTATATGCTACTAGTAGTGCCTGTGAGAGAAGATCATCGCTTATATCCAGAACCAATTCTAGATTCTGAAGACATGCTTCAGATCGTCAATTCTGTGAGAAGCGATGTGCCAGCGATTACTCATGTTGACTACAGCGCTCGAATACAAACAGTCACCGAAGATGTGAATCCACGTATGTATTCCATTCTTAAGGCCTTTGATGAATTGACAGGTTGTCCTTTGTTGGTAAATAGTTCTTTTAATGTGCGGAGTGAACCGATTGTCTGCACACCGGAAGATGCATTCAGATGCTTCTTACGTACTGAAATCGATGTATTGGTCTTAGGAGATCATATTTTATACCGAAGCGATTTTCCTAAAACTGAAATAGACGAATCTTGGAAAAAGGAGTTTGAACTTGACTGACGCCGCTTTGCAAAAATTTTTTCTGTCTAAGCTGGTTCCACTTCACGATGTTGTTTACCCGTCTGTATCGATCAATATTGATACACAGCGGGATTCTTATTTTGAAGAATTGTTTGAACCAGCAGCAATCGTTTCCCAAGAGGATATGGTTACATCATTAATTGCAATCTGGGAAAGGCTGGGTATGACAAAGATGGTTATGTTGGAACCTGATATCCGTGAAATGGCGAAGACTCTCCGATTACCTGAGACGACAAATCAGGAAATTTCTGATTTTATTTATGCGATGTATTGAAATTATTTGTCTTAGGAGGAAAACGAGATTTCATAACTCCTATGACATAATCTATTATTGGATTAAATAGTATAGAACGACCATAAGTAAAATCCGAATTTATGAGTAACCTTAGGAGAATTTGATCCATATATTTACAAGCTCTTAGTAAAATAATAAGTATAAAATTATAAAATTAGCATTCCCTTAATGAATTAAATACAAAAGAATGATAATAATATTAGATTTCAAATTCAAAATAAGACTACAAGATCCTTCATAATAAAAACAAAAAAAATTCTGGAAAGGATTTCTTAAAAAAATGCTTATTCCCTCGATCTATCCATTGAAGTATTTTATATCTATTTTAACTAGATCGATGTCGAAAAATAAAAATATCCAAGTTATGGCTCAATGTAGTTTGAATACAAATAAGATATAATTATCTTATTTGTATTAGTTTACTCGCCTTACGGTAGATAGCTTTTCGAAAATTTAAAAATGTAAAAAAAAGATAATAATCTTAAGTTCAAAAATTTATAAAGTAAGGAAGCTGGCAAGGATTTTGAGGAATTATATAAAAAAGGGGAAATATTTTATATTAGATTCTATTTTGAATCTTTTGCTTTGAATGTAACGAAGACTATAGCTTCTGGACTACCTAATTTTTGGTAAAAAATCGGCAAAATCCGAATTATCTTAAATTAGTGGTGTATGCTTTGACCCAGAAAAAAAAAGAAAATTATTCCAAATGCTTTGGAATAACTGTTATTAAACAAAATTATAATAATTTAAATTCGAACGGAAGATGTTAGCAATTTCCAAGCATTTTCGTGGGAAAAACATACGAAGTCCACTTTTTCTTTTTGTTCAAGAGTAATATATCAGAAATTAATATGAAAATTTTAATCCTCGGCGCAGGTGGTATGCTTGGAAGTACGCTATTTCGTTTACTTCCAGATCTAGAAACAGAAGTTTATGGTACATTGAGACAAAGTAAGCCAACTGACTCAATAAAAAAATCATTTCAAAATCTTAATAATTTAATATATAATATAGATGTTTTGAACTCAGATCAGCTTTATCAAATTATTTCTCAGATTAAACCTAATATTATTATCAATTGTATTGGAATTATTAAACAATTAGATATATCCAATGACCCTCTTTATGTTATACCTATTAATTCAATTTTGCCACATAGACTTGCAGAAATTACAAGCAGAATCAAAGCTAGATTAATCCATATAAGTACTGACTGTGTCTTTGATGGAAATAAAGGCAACTATACAGAATTAGATAAACCAAATGCTGATGACTTATATGGAAAATCTAAAGAATTAGGCGAAATTAAAGAAAATGAGCACGTAGTGACTCTTAGAACATCGATCATAGGTCATGAATTACAATCAAATCACTCCCTTGTAGATTGGTTTTTAAGCCAACAGAAAGAAACACAAGGCTATAAAAAAGCTATATTCTCGGGTTTAACTTCTGTAGAACTAAGTAAGGTTATAAAAAAGTATATTATTCCAAATAAAGAAATTTATGGTTTATATCATGTATCGGTAGAACCTATATCTAAATTTGATTTATTATCTCTGATTAATGATATATACAAAAAAAATATTATTATTAAACCTAATATTGAACAGAAAATAGATAGATCATTAAACTCGAAAGAATTTCAGAAAATAACAGGTTACATTCCTCCTAAATGGATTGAATTAATTAAGGAGTTAAAATTATATTATGATTCTTATTACCGAGGCTAAATTGCATGTTTGATAACAAAATCCTCCTCATCACAGGTGGTACAGGTTCTTTTGGTAACACTGTCCTCAAACGTTTCTTAAATACAAATGTAAAAGAAATTCGTGTCTTTAGTCGAGATGAGAAAAAGCAAGAAGATATGCGTATTGCTTTAAATAATGATAAGCTAAAGTTCTACATTGGTGATGTGCGTGACTATGATAGCATAGCCTCTGCTCTGGTCGGTGTTGATTTTGTTTTTCATGCTGCGGCCCTGAAGCAAGTTCCATCCTGTGAATTCTATCCAATGGAAGCATTGAAAACAAATGTGATCGGAACTGAGAACGTTCTGTCCGCATCGATTGCTAAACAAGTTAAACGAGTTGTAGTTCTAAGTACTGACAAGGCAGTCTATCCAATCAATGCTATGGGCATATCAAAAGCTATGGCTGAGAAGGTAATGGTTGCTAAATCAAGACAAGTTCCTGAGGGAGAGACGATATTTTGTGCGACAAGGTATGGAAATGTGATGGCATCTCGTGGCTCAGTGATTCCACTATTTATAAATCAGTTAAAAGCCAACGATCCATTAACTGTAACGGATCCGAATATGACTAGGTTTCTCATGTCTCTAGAAGATTCTGTGGATCTGGTATTGCATGCATTCGAATTCGCGAATCAAGGAGATATTTTTATACAAAAAGCTCCTGCATCAACAGTACAAGATCTAGCAATTGCTATAAAGGAATTATTCAATAAACAAAATGAACTACGAATCATTGGAACTCGTCACGGGGAAAAACTCTATGAATCACTTGTTTCAAGGGAAGAAATGGCTAAAGCTGAAGATATGGGACGATACTATAGAATTCCAGCCGATAACAGAGATTTAAATTATAAAAAATACTTTGTAGAAGGTGAAGAAAAAATTTCAGAGTTTGAAGATTACACATCTCACAATACAGAGAGACTAAATATTTCTCAGATTAAAGATTTATTATCAAAACTCGAATACATTCAGGAAGAGCTGAATGCTTAAAGTTATGGTCGTAGTTGGAACAAGACCTGAGATCATAAAGCTCAGTCGCGTTCTAATAGAAATTGAAAAAAATATGAATCTGGTTTTAGTTCATACTGGACAGAATTTTGATTATGAATTGAATCAAATTTTTTTTGAACAATTAGGAATTAGAAAACCAGATTACTTTTTAGAATCTGTTGGTAAAACAACGGCTGAAACTATAGGGAACATTATTAGTAAATCAGATATTGTGTTCGAGTCGGAAAAGCCTGACGCGCTCTTAATCTATGGGGATACAAATAGTTGCCTCTGTGTTATATCAGCTAAACGCAGAAAAATTCCAATTTTTCATATGGAAGCTGGGAATCGTTGCTTCGATCAAAGAGTTCCAGAAGAATTGAATAGAAAAATTGTTGATCACTTGAGTGATATTAATCTACCGCTTACTGAACATGCAAGAAATTATCTATTGGATGAAGGGCTGAAGCCTGAAACTATAATCAAAACAGGTTCGTGCATGAAGGAGATTCTTCATTTCTATAAGACGCAGATTGAAGAATCAAATATACTGCAAAAGTTAAATCTTAGCAAAAATGATTTTTTTGTCTGTAGTATACATAGAGAAGAAAACGTTGATAACGAAACAAATTTTGCAAATTTAATAGCATCTTTAAATGAAATTGCTACTGAATATAATAAAAAAATCATTTTTTCAACGCATCCAAGAACAATGAAAAGGTTAAATGATCTGCCAGATGGATCTTTAAATCAATTGATCGTAATCATAAAACCAGTTGGTTTATTTGATTATATAAAATTGCAGATGAATTCTTTTTGTGTATTATCAGATAGTGGCACAATCACAGAAGAATCCTCAATCCTTAAATTTCCTGCAATTACCATAAGGCAAGCACACGAAAGACCGGAAGGAATGGACGAAGGTACTTTAATCATGTCTGGTTTAGAAAAAGAAAGAGTGATTGAATCAATCAATATAGTTACATCTCAATTCTTAAGTGGCAATATTCCTAAAATCATTGAAGACTATGATGTAGATAATGTTTCTATCAAAGTAGTTCGTATAATCCAAAGCTACACAGACTATATCAATCGTACCGTCTGGAAGAAATGAAAATCTGTATATTAATTCACGATTTAATTCCTTATAGTACGAAAGCTAGTGCCAAAATGATATACGATTTAGCCCACGAAGCCTCAAATAACGGGCATCAAGTTTCAATTATACTTCCTTCACCCAAAATTGGGCAGAAGATTGAGATAATTAAAGATGGAAATATTACTATATACCGATTCCAATGTGGTTCTTTTGAAAATGAAAATAATATTAAAAGAGCAATCAATGAAACTTTGCTGTCATTCTATGCATGGTTTCGGCTAAAGGAATTTTTTATTTCCAATCCTCATGATTACATAATCTATTATTCTCCTACTATTTTCTGGGGAAGACTAGTTTCAAAATTAAAAAAAATATGGAAAATCAAATCATATTTAATACTTCGCGATTTTTTTCCTCAATGGGTTATCGATAATGGCATGCTTAGTAAAAATTCGATCATTACAAAATATTTTCTTTTTTTTGAAAAATTAAATTATGCAGCCGCTGATAACATCGGTATTCAATCTCCGAAAAATCTGGAGTGGTTTTTGGAGAATAAATATAGCAATGCAAAATTAGAAGTTTTATATAATTGGACCCAAGTAAATATTTTTGATTTAAAAAGTGAAATTAGCTTCAGAAAAAAATATAACATACTAGATAAAATTATGATTGTCTACGGTGGTAATATGGGCCCAGCTCAGGACATGCGGAATGTAATGGAGCTTGCAAAGAATTTAAAAAAACACAAAGAATTTCACTTGGTTTTAGCAGGCAGCGGGTATGAGGTAGATCTAGTTTTAAATTATATTCAAGAATCCGATTTATCTAATGTAACTTATTTGAAATCTATTCCGCCAGAAGATTATGCAATATTGCTATCCGAGGCCGATATTGGTTTGTTTGCTCTTAATAAACTTCATAAGACTCACAATTTTCCAGGTAAAGTTTTGGGATATCTCTCTCAAGGAATCCCTATTCTAGGCATTGTAAATCCAGAAAATGACTTGATGAAACTTATTAACGAATCTAATTCAGGATTGATTTCAATTGCCGAAGATCATGAAACATTTTATAAAAATGCTTTAAAATTAAAAAAACAATCTGATCGATCTGAAATGGGTAAAAATGCTAAAAAATTACTGTACTCAAAATTTACAGTTAAATCTGCTCTGGAAAGCATTTTAAAGCATGCTAATTAGGAGAATACTTTGACGAAGTTAATATTTGTAGAATTAAATGAAATAAATTTCGATTATGTGGAGCGATATATTTCCAGAGGGTATTTACCAAACTTTAAAAGTATTATTGCTGAATACGGGTATAGTTCGACATCTTCAGAAAAAAACTATAGTGAACTTGAACCTTGGATACAGTGGGTTAGTGTTCGAACTGGAAAGGCATATTCAGAGCATAAAGTATTTCGATTAGGTGACATCGAAAAAAGCAATATAAATCAACATTGGGAAATTTTAGAATCGAATGGTTTAGAAGTAGCAGCTATATCCCCAATAAATGGCAGCAATCGAACTAAAAATTCAAAGTTTTTTATACCAGATCCATGGGTGAATACGCCTGTTTCTGGAGACTCTTTTATTCAAAAATATTCAAAGGCAGTATCGCAAGCAGTGAATGATAATGCAAGTAATTCACTTAAATTTGATACTATTATAACTATTGTATCGGCACTGCTTCGTTATTTTCAAATTGGTAGTATTCCTTCATATATCCGAGGCATCTGGGGTGCATTAAAAGGTTATCA
The DNA here is from genome assembly GCF_028462125.1 of Leptospira sp. GIMC2001. NCBI lineage: Bacteria > Pseudomonadati > Spirochaetota > Leptospiria > Leptospirales > Leptospiraceae > Leptospira > Leptospira sp. GIMC2001. The sequence continues at coordinate 1,981,489 of NZ_CP115468.1, forward strand.
TTGGTCTAGAAGCTTAGTGTTTGAAAGGCTTATTGGTGATACATTTATCTCACTTTGGAAAAAATATAAGCCAGACTTTTCAACAGTTTTTCTTAATTCTGGGGCGCATATTCAACATCACTATTTATTCAGTTCAGAAGTATATGATGGTGAATTCAAAAATCCTGATTGGTATGTTCCTCATAGAAATGATCCAGTTTTGGAAATTTTAGAAATCTATGATGAAATTCTCGCAGATATTATCAAATTGAATTGTCCTATTATGATTGCCACGGGTTTAACCCAAATTCCTTATCCACGAACTACGTACTATTATAGACTCAAAAACCATGTTGATTTCTTTCAAAGAATCAATTTTGGAAAACTCAAAGTAGTCCCCAGGATGTCACGTGACTTCTTAATAGAGTGTGAAAATAAGACAGAATCTGAACAACTAAGTAAGTATATCTCTAATTTGCAATCTAAAGAAGGAGATAAAATTTTTATTTGTGATAATCGAGGCTCCAGTATTTTTGTTGAATTGATTTATGATCAAGAAATTAAAAAGGATTTTTCTATCTTTGATATTAATCATAATCTCGTGTTAGAGGATTTTTACATATATGTAACCTTTGTTGCAATCAAAAATGGTCATCATTCAGAATTGGGCTATTTCATAGATTCAACAAAATTTCAGAAAAAGTCTGATAAAGTACCAGTCAAGGAACTATTCAATAGAATAATGAATCATTTTGGCCTTGAATACTGAATCCTACGATTAGATTTATTTATTTCAAGCAAATCAAAAGAAAATTTTTAATATTATGAAAGATAAAAATATTTATACGAGAAGACATTCTCGAATTTATGAGAAAGTGTTCTTAAGTTCTCTATTTCAATTGTTAGTCGGGTATGTATTATTATTTACCTTTTCAATTTTCCCTTTTTGGGGATATGATTTCAGAGATATTATTGATGATAATAGCAAAAATGCATTTATTTATTCTTGCGTTGCATTTTCTTTCTCACATATTTCATTAAGGAGACTATTGAAATATCCTGGTTCACAGTCTACATCATTCGTTATACCAACTGTAAGTATATGTTATTTATTGATTTTGACATGGTTGATAATTGTTAGGGATAATTATAGTAATTCGGTACTAGGAATAAATTTTTTTATAACTTTATTCTGGTGCTACGCTGGGTATTTTTTTGGAAACCGTTATAGGTTAAATCGATATGCGGTAGTCCCATTTGGTCAAGCATTAGAATTGAAAGACACACATAATGCATTGTTTGTAACTTTAACTCAGCCTGATTTAAGTGAACAGAGATTCAATGCAATTATTGCAGATTTTAGATCGAATCAATTATCACCAGAATGGGTTAAATTTTTAGCAAAATGCACTTTATCAAGAATACCTGTATTCCATTCGCAACAAATAATCGAATCTTTGACAGGTAGAGTTAAAATAGATCGACTTTCAGAGAATGAGCTAGGTGCTTTGCTGCCATCTGAACTATATGAAAAGATTAAACGGATGATCGATTTGTTTTTTTCAATATTTTTATTACCATTACTTTTACCTTTATTTTTATTGATAGGTATTCTTATAAAATTAGAAAGCACAGGATCTATCTTTTACGTTCAACAGAGAATGGGTTTTCAAGGTAAACTTTTTTCTATGTTAAAATTTCGATCTATGTATACTGCAAGTAAAGGTCAGAGCTTTACTGCAGGTGAACAAGATCCTAGAATTACTAAAATAGGGAAATTTATCAGAAAATATAGAATTGATGAGCTTCCTCAGGTCTTCAATGTAATAATTGGACAAATGTCTTTTATCGGTCCCCGCCCAGAATCAGCAGAGTTGACTGAATGGTATTCAAAGGATGTTCCTTTCTTTGAATATCGACATGTCGTTCGGCCTGGGATTTCAGGGTGGGCACAGGTCGAGCAAGGATATGCCGCTGAGGTTGATGGAATGAAATTAAAATTGGAATACGATTTTTATTATATTAAACATTTTTCTTTGTGGTTAGATATACTGATCACATTCAAAACTATTAAAACGATACTTACGGGTTTTGGAGCTAGGTAAAAAAACTCCCTTCTAAATAAAGTCGATCTAAAATTTATAACTGTTGTTCATAGTGTTATCATAGATGTTTCTACAATCATCAGTCATGAAATTTATATCAGAAGGGAGAATTATCCTTTTCGCATAATTTTTTGCTTGGCAAGCTAGTCTACTGAATCAAGATTAGGTCATCGAATTTTCCAGTTCGAATTACTGAACCGAAGAGAGCTCTTGCTTCCACGCTTACGCTCTCTCCTGGTTCTAAACCTTCTGGTATCTTACATCCGATAGCATTGCCCCCGATACCTGAGTATTCAGTTGCCCTGATCTCAGTTCCATCTGAACGAACAAAGAATATCCCTTGATTGGTATCAGTTTTTGTGAATTTGAGTTTGGCTCCTCGAAATTCAACCAAATGTCCAACCAAGAAAGATTCGATTCCTTCCAGGGATAGATTTGCCCAAGACGTAATAATCGGCTCTGCTTTGACTGCCGTTATTCGTGCAGTGCTTGCATTAAGATTTACTCGTCTTACTAGGTCGCCTGCTGCCGATACGCTTACCTTGATTTGGTGCTTTTCACTGCTAAAGGGTTCAGCTGGTGAACTAAACGATCCTTTAACAGTAGGTTTGAAATTCACAAAACCAAGGTTCACTGTCCGTCCTTGAGATAGGTTCTCCGCAATCACGATATTGAGATTTTCTAGTACAGCTAGACAATCCGATGATGTGATCGTTGATCCTTTACACACAGCCTGAATCAGGGATGAACCGGACAGGGAGCCAGAGAACACAGTTTTTGGGAGGTAAGGACTCGCAACAGCTGTGCTCAGTTTGTTTTTAAATAAGTAATATTTTAAAAGGTTTTTTCCTTCGTTCATGTTACTTTTCTCCAATTTATTAATAGTTTAAGATTGGTTAACCCAAGCTTTATAATTTGGACGGACTATGTCGCTTAAACTAAACATTTTTTTTGCTTAATTGCAAAAAATGTTGGTTAATCGGGAATTTTATATCAAGTATCCAGTAAAAACCGTTCTAATCCTGGTATGCTATTAAAAAATGATTGCAAAACTTAACAAAATGAATGTAAATTCTCTAGTCGGAGAAGAAATTTCAAAATTTCGTCAAGTAAATGGACTGACTCAGCTAGAACTAGCCTCGCGTTTGGGAATGAGCAGAACTGCCTACAATCAACTGGAAAATGGAAATACTCAGATTTCTGTCGAAAAGCTCTATGAGATCGCAGAAATTTTGAATGTACCTGTAGTGAAATTACTGCCAGGAGTAGACAAGGAAGTAGATCCTTCTGTACATAGAGATTTTAATGGCAATTCCATAGATTCCGTATTATCCATTTTAGATGTAATTAAGAATTCATCGGATTGATCTAAACTTCGAGATTATTGGTTCTGAGATTTTTTACTACGATATAATATAATGGATTCAATTAAGAAAAAAGCAAAACAACTTCTAGTAGATGCCGATTCGCTGAGTTTACCAATTGATTTGAGTAAAATTACCGAATTTCTAAAAATTAAGCTCGCAGAAGAAGTTCTGCCGAATGAGATATCGGGTGTTTTAGACACGAGGGATTACAATAAACCAATCATCCTTGTGAACAAGAACCAATCCGAGAATCGACAAAGATTCTCCATAGCACATGAAATTGGACATTTTGTACTTCACCACCTCGATGGCAAAGTACATATGGATAAAAAAGTTTTCTTTAGGCAAGATATTCCCAATAAGGAAGATGCAAAAAAGGAAAGAGAAGCAAATCTATTTGCTGCCGAATTGCTTATGCCATCTGACATTTTATTGAATAAATTTGTAAATCATGATTCTAGAGTTATATTAGAATATTGGGATAATGATGATTTTTTGAATCAACTTGCGGTTGAGTTTAAGGTGAGTCTGCCAGCTATGGTGATTCGATTGCAGGAATTGAAGCTCATTCCGAAAGTGTAGGGAATGGTGAATCTAATAAGGTTTTTCGTTACAATTTACAAATTTAAATGGAAGCACCGAATTTAATAAATTATCAAGCAATTTAGGTAATATTTATATGTCATTTGAACTCAATTTATGTCTTGAAATAGTTATATTTTACTCTATTTCAATTTTATTAATAAAATATTTAATAAAAGAAAATTATGCGATACTTGTTTTAATTTTTTCGTGGTGGTTCTTTTGGAACTTAATTAGTAATTCTGGAATAGGATACTATTTTAAAATAAATTACTTCACTCAAATAATTTATTTCTTATTCTTTGCTTCTATAATTCTAGGTATTTACTTTCAAAAAAGAAGTAAGTCAATATTTTTATACAAATTTTTCAAAATCGAAAATTCAAATGTGATTTCAAAAAAGATTGAATTGCTAAATAAATTTTTAATATTTGTTGTGTTTCCTATAACTTTACAGTTCTTAATCAGATCAATTTATTTGCAAATAACTAAGTATGATCAAGTATATTTCAGGGGAGAGGTGTTTGGACTTCATACGGGTCGTTCTGAATTATTCTATAATTCTATAACAATAGCTTACTTTTATTGGCTATGTATATATCCATTTTACTGGGTCGCGCTCATAGTGGGGGTTTCAAATTTTGTTGTTAATAATCGATATAAGCTTTTAGTAACAGCAATAATCTTATTTGTAATGGATTCAATCTTAACAGTAGGCAGATTTGGAATACACTACTCACTGTTCACTTTGATCACACTTTTTATTCTAAAGTTTGATGTGTTCCGTAAATTAGATTTTAAAAATAAAATAAAATTCGGAGTTATAATATCTTTATCTGCTCTTTTGTTTCTTGTATTATTATTTTCTGTAAGGAATGCTGGCTCAATTTACAAGAGTATTTTTTTATCATTAATCGGATATCATATAGCTTCTTTTACGATTTTTGATTTAGAGTTAAATAATATTCATTCCATAATCCATGATCATACGTTTGGTTTATCGTTTTTTTCTGGAATTTTTAATTTACCGTCCTTCGTTCTCAGTAAATATTTTAATATTCATTTTTTATCAAATTTTTTTACAATGGGTGGATATCTTCATGCCAATCGGTATGTCGGTTTTCATCCCGAATTAGGAAAGATTCACATCAATGCTTTTGGGTCAATCTTTTTCAGTATGTATCGAGATGGGGGATTATTGTTCATATCCATTTTCGGAGTATCATTTGGATATCTAATTTCTTTCCTGATCACAGGTATTAGAAAGAAGAACGAATTTATGGTAAGTATTCTTTTTTGCCTCTTTTATACTTTGATATATGGAATTTTTAAACTATTTACAGATGGAGAAATTTTACCTGCAATTGTCATTATAATAGTACTATTCAAATTTTACTTTAAGCCAAACACAGCTTATCAAGAATGACAAATATTGAAAATACATGTATTTTCTATCAATTATGGAATCGATTCTATTGAAATCTTAGCGATTAAGATTAGTACTAGGATTGGATGCATTTTCAAAAATCTATATTTTAATTCCTTCTATACGAATCACGGCTACATTTTACAGATTAAAAAAATATGAAAAAAGACATCTTTGAAAACCATCAATCAAATAATCAATTTAGCAAAGGAATAAGATTCTTTTCTGAAGTATTTCGTTTACGAAAATTGATTTTTGATCTTTCAGTTAGGGAGTTTAAAAGTGGACATTTTGGTTCTGTTCTTGGAATCGTTTGGGTTTTTGTAGAACCAATTATTTATATGGCTGTGATGTGGTTCTTCTTTACTAAAGCGATGCGTTTCCAACCAGTTGGAGATTATCCATTTCTTCCTTGGCTTTTTACTTCAATGATTATGTGGCAATTTATTTCTGGAACTAGCATAGGTTCGGTTGGGGTTTTTTCGAATTATTCATATCTTTTGAAGAAGCCAGAATTTGATATGTCCATACTCCCACTTGTTAATATATTCTCGTCACTTTTTGTTCATTTTATATTTATAGGACTCCTAGTTATTATCATACTTTTTTCAGGGATTTCATTTTCACTATATTGGTTTCAAAGTATTTATTATCTTTTTGCAACATGCATTTTAATGCTTGGTATGGCTTGGACTACTGCTTCTGTTAGTCTTTTTATTAAGGATACCAGAAACCTTATAGGTGTAATATTTCAAATTGGCTACTGGGTATCTCCAATTTTCTGGGATCTCAGTACTTATCCTGAGAAATATAGAATTTTTATGAAATTAAATCCATTTTATTATATTGTAAACGGATATAGACAAAGTTTCATCTATCAAAAACCATTTTATGAAGATACATTTTCTATGGTATATTTTTGGATTTTTACATTGTTATGTTATATAGTTGGAATTATAACTTATAAGAAACTAAGATCTCAGTTCGGAGATGTTATTTAATATGAATGAATTAGCAATCCAATTAGAAAATGTAAACAAAACTTTTAGAATTTATGATAAGCCTATTCATCGATTAAAAGAACTTTTCAATTTCTCGGAACGAAAATATTATACAGATTTTGATGCATTAAAGGATATCAATTTAGAGATCAAAAAAGGTGAATTTATTGGAGTAGTTGGCAGAAATGGTGCTGGGAAATCTACACTTTTAAGAATTCTATCAAGGGAACTTACCCCTTCGTCCGGAATGGTAAATATAAATGGAATCGTTTCACTTTTACAATTGGGCGTAGGCTTTGACAATGAATTAACTGGTGTGGATAATGCAAGATTTGCAAGTAAACTACTTGGCTATTCGGATGATCAAATAGAAATCATGTTAAAAGATATTATAGAATTTGCAGATATTGGAGAATTTATTTATCATCCCATTAAAACTTATTCATCAGGAATGTATTCTAGATTATCTTTTGCTATTGGAATCAATATTGATCCGGATATATTAATCGCGGATGAAGTTCTTTCAGTAGGCGATATGAAATTTAGTCAAAAATGTTTGCGAAAAATGCATGAATTTAAAGAAAAAGGCAAGACACTAATTCTTGTTACTCATAGCCCTGAAGCTATTAAATCTTTTTGCGATAGATCTGTTTGGATTCATGATGGAAGAATTTTCATGGATTCCGATTCAAAGAAAGTAATGACAGATTACATTAATTTTATGGTTTTTAATAGACTACCCGAACAAGTCGATTCTTTTAAGATCGCAAAAAATGATAGCGATAAACTTGATACGGAAACCGATGACCACGAAGATAGACTTGTATGGGATTACGGCAGTGTATCTACATCATCGATCGGCACAATGCAAGCTAGAATATTGAGGGCAGCACTTTGTTACGAAAATCGTGAACGGGTAACTATTGTGAATGGAAATCCCAAACTTACTTTATTAGCAGAATTTGAAGTATTTGAAGATATAAAAAGTCCATCATTTGGTTGGATGTTATATGATGACTATGGCAAATATGCCTTGCATACAAATACGGATATATGCGACTGTAAACTGGAACCTTTAAAAGCAGGTAAGAAATATTTAATCAAGTTTAACTTTACATTGCCCTCTCTTAAAAATGGTGATTTTATTTTCTCTCTTGGCCTTCGAGGTGACGATGATGAAATGTTGCACCGACTGCAGGATATTTTACCAATAAAAGTTTTCAGAGATGATATAAAATCACAACAATTAGGCTATGTAATAATGGAGGACGATACATCTGAATTAATTGAAATATAAATTCGATTTTATTAAAGTATAATTTAATTAGCTTATCCAAAAAATGCTCTATATCCTTCTTCCTATTCACAATCGCATCAATGTTACAAAGAAAATAATAAATTGCTTAGTTGATCAGAAATTCAAAGAATTCCAATTGGTTCTTATAGATGACGGTTCTACAGACGGCTCCTCAGATTATGTAAAATCTAAGATAAATAACGTTATCGTAATTAAGGGAAAGGGAGACTGGTGGTGGGGAGGATCATTACACCAAGGATATAAGTGGTTAATAAAAAACAAAATTGGCTCGGAAAATAATATTCTAATTTTGAACGACGATGTTGTTTTTGAAAATGATTTCTTACAAATCGGAAATAATCTAATAGATTCCAATCCAGATTCTCTGATTCTCTCTTATGACTACGACTTAGAAACTGGCAATCTTTTAGATTCAGGAAGTAACATCAATTGGGAAAAATTAATATTTAAAAATGCTGAAAGTATTGATGAAATAAATATTTTATCTACCAGAGGACTGTTTTTTAAAATGAAGGTATTTTATGAAATCGGTGGATTTCATCCATTTCTCATACCTCATTATCAATCGGACTATGAATTTACTCATAGAGCCTATAGAAAAGGTTTCAAATTACTATCATTTCCAGAACTAAAAATAAAAGAAGATTCAAAACAAACCGGCATAAGAGATAGAGTCAAGGGTTTAAAAGGATTCTATATAAATCATTTTTCTAAGAAATCCAATTTCTATCAATTGTCATGGACTTCATTTGTCTGGTTTGCCTGTCCTTGGAAATGGAAAATCAAAAATCTCATCAGAGTTTCGATTACATATCGTTATTTAATTGAGCCAATTTATGGATTTTATCAACTGAGAATGTTCTTAAGTAGAATAGCAAGAAACAGTATTGTAGAATCAAATTTATCTTTTTCGAATTTAATTGTAAGTTCTAATCAAAATTCATTAGATAATTTTGGTAAGATCGAATATTTTAAGGTAATTACCATTATAAAAGGAATAAAATATGTACGTTTCTTCGGATGGGCCTCTGATCCTTTAGATCATAAGAAACCAGCAAAATCAATTTTAGTGGTTAGAAATAAAAAAACTATTTTAGGAGTATTGCATAAGTTCAAAATTAAAAGGTCTGATATAGCACAAAATATGGGAGCTGCGCCCTTAGTGAATTCTGGATTTATTGGACATTTTACTCTATCTGAATTCGAAGATTTGTCAGGTATTGAGTTTTATTCTGTCTCCGAAAATAATAGAAACATTGCATTATTAAAGCTAGATATTAAGAAAGAAAACGAATCTTAATATTCAATATATTATTTATGAATACAAAAAATTTAGCCCCAATAGCACTCTTCGCTTATGCAAGATTGGATCATTTACAAAAAACTATAGAGTCGTTAAAGTTAAATAGATTAGCACAAGACACTGAATTGTATATCTATTCTGATAATGCAAAAAACTCCAATATTGAACCAAAGATTATTGAGGTACGTAAATACATACGATCTATAACAGGATTTAAAAATATTACGATAATTGAAAGGACAACAAATTTTGGATTAGCTAATTCAATAATAGATGGGGTTACTGAGGTAACCAATAAACATGGTCAAGTAATTGTTTTAGAAGATGATATGATTACATCGCCATTCTTTTTAGATTATATGAATGAAGGTTTGAATCTGTACAAAGATGATCAAGAAGTTTGCAGTATACATGGATATATTTATCCAACATCTATAAAGCTACCTAAGTCATTTTTTCTAAAGGGTGCTGATTGTTGGGGTTGGGCTACTTGGTCAAGAGGATGGAAAATATTCGAGCATGATGGAAGCAAATTACTCGCAGAATTAGAATCAAAAAATTTGACTGGAGAATTTGATTTTAATGATTCATATCCATACACTCAAATGTTGCGAGATCAAATACATGGAAAAAATGATTCATGGGCAATTCGTTGGTATGCTTCAGCCTTTTTAAAAAATAAGAAAACACTATACCCTGGTGAGTCATTTGTAACCAATATAGGAAATGATGGAAGTGGGACGCATTGCGGAGTCGGGGATGAATATCTTACTATAGTAAAACAAAATTATGAGTCTTTGGATAAAATAAAAATAATAGAAGATAAAAAGAGTAAAGAAATTATTGAACAATATTTTCAAAAAAATAACGGTTCTTTGAATATTAATGATAATCAAAGAAATAATGTATATGCTAAGTCTAAGAATTTAATTAAAAAGATTCTTCCATATTCAGTTTTAAATGAAGGAAAAAAAATAGAAAATAAACTGAAGGCAATAATTCTTTCTATAAAAATTAAAGCGAAGGCAATTATATTTGGAAAGAATAAAATACAGGAAGAAAGATACTGGGGTTTTTTCGGAAATTACCCAGATTGGGACTCAGCATTATCGGATACTGACGGTTATGATCAGGATAATATTTTAGAGAAATGCAAAACAGCACTTCTAAAGGTCAAAAATGGAGAAGCTGTATCGGAGAGAGATTCTGTAATACTTGAAAAAAAGGAATATTCTTGGCCTTTAGTTGCAGCACTTGTAAAAATTTGCATTGAATATAGTTCATTAAGAGTATTAGATTTTGGTGGTTCTCTCGGGAGCTCATACTTTCTTTATCGTAACTTCTTTGGAAATCTTCTAAAATCTTGGTCAATCATAGAACAGGAAAATTTTGTAAAATGTGGCAATAGTTATTTTAAAGATTCAAAATTAGAATTTTTTTCCTCGATTGAGGAGTCATTAAAAATTCACAAACCAAATGTGATAATTTTATCTAGCGTGCTTCCTTATATAAAGGATCCCTATGGACTTATAAATACGATTTTAGATTTCAAAATACCTTATATAATTGTTGATAGAACCTATTTTCTAAAAGATAAACCAGATCGAATAACGAAGCAAGTTGTTCCTGATTGGATATATTCTGCTTCGTATCCAGCTTGGTTTTTTAATCAAGATAATTTCATCCGCGAATTTAAAAAGCAATATACAATGACTGAGGATTTTGATTCTTACTTGAATGCGGCTGAAACATTGGAACCGGGCACAAAGGCCTATGAACGAGGAATGATCTTTAAATTAAAATAATGAAAAAAAAATATCTATGTACTCTCTTTGATATCAATTACCTTCCTTTAGGATTAACTCTTTACTCTTCTTTAATTGAACATTTCGGTGAGTTCCATTTATGGATCTTAGCTTTGGATGATGAATGTTATAAGAAATTAAATGAACTTAACCTAAAGAATGTTAGCGTTATTAAATTATCAGAAATCGAAGATAAAGAAGTTTTGATTGCAAAAAGTAATCGAACCTGGCAAGAATACTGTTGGACTTTGTCACCAATTATTCCAACGCATGTCCTAAACAATAATCCTGAGATCGATCATATAATCTATTTAGATGCAGATTTATTCTTTTATTCAAGTCCTGATCCTATTTTTGAAGAAATTTCAAATAAATCAATTATGATTATTCCACATCGATTTCCCGATAGGTTGAAACATTTGGAAGTAAATGGAATTTTTAATGTGCAAATGATGTTCTTTAGAAGAGATGAAGAAGGTTTGGCTTGTTTAAAACTTTGGAAAAGTCAATGTCTTGAATGGTGTTATTATATCTCGGAGCCTGATAGAATGGGTGATCAGAAATATCTGGATAAATGGCCGCACCTCTATAAGAATATTTTAATACTTCAACATATTGGTGCTGGAGTTGCGATGTGGAATCTGGAGCAATATTCTTTATCTATCAGAAATGATAAATATTATGTAAATGATCTACCGTTAATTTTCTATCATTTTCATCAATTTAAGTATTTTAGTCCTGGTTTTTATACAAATAATTTTGTAGTATATAATCATAGCTCTACATATTTACCTGTTTATCAGAAATACGTTCAACGCATGAGACAAATTGAAATTAAATACAAATTGATATGTAAAAAAGTCAGTTTACAAGATATATTTTTTAATAAAATGACAAATCCAGATTTCCACCATTATTTAGGAGCTGTAGATAAAATTATTCTGATTTTTTCAAAAATGCTGAGCAAAATTTGGTCATTTGGAATTGTTAATAAAATTTTAAGACCGCTATTAAAAAAATAAGGAAAATTATGGATCCGATTATCGTTAAAAATTCAGGTTATATTGAACTAAAAAAAATTCAAGACGAAAGAGATGGCAACTTAATTATCATGGAAACTTTAAAGAATATCCCATTTGAAATTAAGAGAGTATATTACATTAATAATCTTGAAAATAGTGTAAGCGTTAGAGGCAAGCACGCCCATAGAGAATTGGAACAAGTTATTTTCTGTATTAGCGGAAGCTTTATACTTGGTTTGGATGATGGTTCTCAGAAACAAAAAATATTTATGAATAAAGATAATATTGGAGTATTACTTGGAAAGCATTTGTGGCATACAATGGAAGAATTTTCTAGTGGTTGTGTGCTTCTAGTTGTAGCTTCAGATTATTATCAGGAATCTGATTACATAAGAGATTATAATTTATTCAAGAATATCGTTGGACAGCAATAGGAATTGCAAAGAGGTATAAAATTTTATAATGATTGAATATGAAAATCTAAAGAAAGCAAATTCGCTTTTTATGGAAGACTTCTATAAATCTTCTCAGAAAGTTATTGATTCTGGGTGGTATATTCTTGGTAACGAAGTTCAAAACTTTGAAAAAGAATTCGCGGAGTATAATGGAAACAAATTTTGCATAGGTGTTGCGTCAGGTCTTGACGGTTTAACTTTATCTTTAAATGCTTTGAATTTAAAACCAGGCTCCGAAGTGATCGTTCCTTCAAATACTTATATAGCTACAATTATCTCGATTCTACAAAATAATTTAATTCCCATTCTTGTCGAACCAGACCCGTTTACATATAATATAGATCCAGGAAAAATTAGCGCTAAAATATCAAGTAAAACGAAAGCGATAATAGTTGTTCATCTTTATGGCAAATCATGTGATATGGACCCAATAATGGAGATTGTACAAAAGCATAATTTGTATTTAATCGAAGATTGTGCACAAGCTCATGGTGCTAAATATAAAGGTAAGACAATAGGAACCTTTGGGCATCTAAATGCTTTTAGTTTTTATCCAACAAAAAATTTAGGCGCGCTTGGCGATGCCGGAGCAATTGTTACGGATGATGAAGAGCTTAATCACAAAATTAAAAAATTAAGAAATTATGGTTCGGATAAAAAGTATTATAATGAATTAATCGGTTATAATTCACGGTTGGACGAAATACAAGCCGCTTTTCTTTCTATAAAACTTAAGAAATTGAATGAAATAAATTTACATAAAAAGAAATTAGCAGCTGTCTATCACAAATCAATTAATAGCTCGTATCAGAAACCTTTATTAAATGAAAATTTTGAAGATGTCTTCCATATCTATAATATATTACATTCTGAACGGGATCGATTGAAAGATTATTTGCTAAGCCATGGAGTGAAGACAGAAATTCATTATCCTGTTGCTCCGCATCGGCAGATTGCAATGAAAGGAATATTAGATGGAAACTATCCAATTAGTGATAAAATTCATGCTCAAACTTTAAGTCTGCCGATTTCATTTTCGACTACCTTGGAAGAGGTAGAAAAAGTATCAGATGTTTTAAATAGTTTTTAAGGAAATTTTAAATGGGTGTGGTTTGTACTATTTGTAATTCAAAATCAGTAAAAGAAATTAATAGATTGTACGATGATAGGTATGGTTATCCAGGTGAATATACTCTTAAGCTATGCAATGATTGCGGACATAAATTTCTTGATGTAAACTTTTCTTCAAATGAGATCGAGAAGCTCTATACAGATTTTTACCCGAGAACTGAAAGATCTTTAGAAAGTTTTAGTCCTTTGGAGTATAAGCCGGGTTTTAAATCTTGGTGGAGAGGTGAGTATCGAGCTTTTGCAGCAGTTCCGAAAAATTCTAGAGTTTTAGACATAGGCTGTGGTTTTGGTGAATCTTTAGCTTATCATAAATCGCGCAATTGTGATGCTTATGGCGTCGATGCTGACAGTAATTTACTTAGAGTTGCAGAAAAATTTAATTTCAAAGTAAAGATCGGTCCATTTGATTCAAAAAATTATGAGAATAATTTTTTTGATTATGTAACAATGGATCAAGTTATAGAACATTTTACAGATCCAATAGAAATATTAACAGGGATAAATCGAATTTTAAAGCCAGGTGGATATCTTATATTTACAACTCCTAATTCTAATGGAATTAGTGCTAAAATCAACGGAAAGAAATGGATTAATTGGCATACGCCATATCATCTACAACATTTTTCTCGAAAATCTTTGATGCAGCTCGGAAAGAAAACAGGTTTCATCCTAGAAAAGTTATCCTGTGTTACTAGTTCCGAATGGGCAAAGTATCAAAAGATTCATAATGTAATCTATCCGACGGTTCCAGGTAGGAAGGCTGCTTTCTGGTCTTCGGGTGTAGAAATTTCGGAACAGGATAAAAGAAAAATTGAAAAAGTCAATTTATTTCATAATTTACGATTAAACCATTTATCGACAAGGATCTTTGATTTACTGGGAATCGGAGATAATTTTATTGGTTTTTATAAAAAAGTAAATTAATTTTGAATATAAACAAAGAAAATATATAAGGGTCTGAGTAAATGAGCGAACAAATTGTAACTGAATTATTGATACCAAAGAATGATGTTATCAATCCCGAATTTTCCATTGTCATTCCTGCAATGAATGAAGAATTGAGTATTGAGACTTTTATCAGTTGGTGTAAAGAAGGTATCAAGAAGGCAGAGATACAGTGTGAAATAATAATTGTTGATAGCTCATCAGATAAAACACCAAATTTAGCTCTTGAGAATGGTGCACGAGTATTAAGAATTCCTAAACGTGGTTTAGGAAGAGCCTATATAGATTCCATCCCTTATATACGTGGTAAGTATATAATTATGGGTGATGCTGATTGTACATATGATTTTAGAGAGCTTGGTCCTTTTATTGAGAAATTTCGAGATGGGAATGAATACATAATGGGTTCTCGTGTGAAAGGAGTGATTGAAAAAGGTTCGATGCCTGCACTGAATCGCTATTTTGGAAAACCGCTTACAAATTTTATACTAAATACTATGTTTAGATCGAATTTTTCAGATATTCACTGTGGTATGCGAGGCGTTACAAAGAATGCTTTGATACAGATGAATCTAAAGTCGCAATCCTGGGAATATGCATCCGAAATGGTTATCAAAGCAATTCAATTAGGGCTTCGAATAACAGAAGTGCCTATAAATTTTTTAAAGGAGAAGGCTGGTCGAGAAAGTCATATGGTTAGGTCCGGATGGTTCACTCCTTGGTATGCAGGCTGGGTAAATTTAAGAGCCATGTTTTTATTTGGAGTTGATTTTTTTATATTTGTTCCTGGAATTATAATGTTGATTTCGGGTTTGATGCTTTCTTTGCCTTTAACATTTGGTCCAATTCAGATCGGAACATTCTCGCTTTCCATTCATTGGATGTTAGTTGGGATTACTCTCTCTATTATCGGGCTACAATCATTCTTCTTAGGTTTAATATCCAAAACAATTTACGATTACAGAAATATTAAATCAAAGAAATGGATAGAATTTTTAAGCTACGAACGTGTTGCGATTTTTTCAGGTATTCTATTTGTCTTTGGCTTATTGTTAACTATAACTTTAGTGTCTGATTATATTTCGAATGGTTTCATCCTTCCCGGAATTCGAGATGAATATTTCAAATCTATACTAGGACTCATGTTGATTGTTTTTTCCTTTATTAGCTTCACGAGTACACTTGTTTTACATTCTTTGGCAGTAACTTTGGAAAGGGAAAAAGTATGAATATTTTGATAACTGGTGGAGCGGGTTTTATCGGCAGTCATTTATGTGATAAATTATTATCTGAGAACCATAATGTTTTTTGCATTGATAATTTATCATTAGGAAAAATGGAAAATATCAACCATCTTATAGCAAATTCTAATTTTAGATTTGAAAAAGTTGAAATGTTAAATGATTCGGAATATGAAGAAATTTTTAAAAATAACAAATTTGATATAGTTTTCCACTTAGCTGCAAATTCTGATATTAGTATTAGCCATAGCAAACCAAGTATTGATTTAGAAAAAACCTTTTTAACAACCTATCGAACCTTGGATTTGATGAGAAAATACAATGTTAATAAATTATTTTTTGCATCTACTTCTGCTATCTATGGAGAAACGCTCATTCCAATCACTGAGTCCTATGGACCCTTAGTACCCAAATCACATTATGGTGCTGGAAAACTTGCAAGCGAGGCATTTATTTATAGTTTTTCAGAGAATTATAATATTCAAACATGGGTAACTCGATTTCCGAATGTTGTAGGCGGAAGAGCTACTCATGGTGCTATTTTTGATTTTATCTATAAATTGACCCAAAATTCTGAAGAGTTGTTAGTCTTAGGAGACGGGACTCAAGAAAAACCATATCTATATGTAAAAGACGTAGTAGATGCTATGTATTTTATTCTCATGAATTCCTCGGAACAAGTTAATATTTATAACATCGGAGTAGAATCTAAGACCACAGTAAGAGAGATTGCTGAGATGGTAATTAAGGCGTCTAAGTCCGATGCAAAAATTAAGTATTCAGGAGGAAATCGAGGATGGATTGGAGATGTACCTAAATTTGATTATAATATTGATAAGCTCTCTAAATTAGGCTGGAAAAGTGCCAGGACATCTAACGAATCCGTTTGGCAAGCTGTTATAGATAATATTTAAACTTTTATGAAATTAGTAATTCTTGCTGGTGGAAAAGGAACTAGGCTAGGTTTAACAGATATCCCTAAGCCAATGGTTGAAATTAATGGAAAACCTCTATTAGAGATTCAAATTGAATTAGCTAAGCGATATGGAATTTCTGAAATATATTTACTGACCGGTTTTATGGCGGAAAAAATATTTTCTTACTTTGGAGATGGTAGTAAATTTGGAGTAAAAATAACTTATTTCCATGAACCATATCCTTTAGGAACTGCTGGAAGTTTAAAATTAATTGAGCACACTTTAGAAGAAAATGAACGATTCTTAGTTTTCTATGGTGATTTATTTATCAATATTGATATAGAGAAATTTATAGATTTTGACAGAAATAATCAAGAATCTGCCGGTACTTTGTTTGTTCATCCGAATAGCCATCCATTGGACAGCGATTTAGTAGAATGTGATATAAACGGAAAAATTTCTGTATTTCATACAAAACCTCATCAAATAGATTTTAAATTTCAAAATCTTGCTAATGCTGCAGTTTATATACTATCTAAGAAAATTATTAATTATATAGATTGGAATATAAATCAAGATATAGCTAGAGATATTTTTCCGAAGCTTCTTCAAAATAATTTGACACTATATGCTTACAATAGCCCGGAATATCTCAAAGATATTGGAGTTCCTAATCGATTGAATAAAGTCCAAAATGATGTAATTAAGGGGAAACCCGAACGGTTAAATCTATCTAATAGACGAAAAGCTGTGTTCATTGATCGTGATGGCGTTCTAAATAGAAATATTGATCCTCCGATTCCTGGAAAAATGGAAGTTTTTTCAGGTGTTTCGAATGCTTTGGAATTATTGAATCAATCTGAATTTTTGAGTATTGTCGTCACGAACCAGCCAGCAATAGCAAAGGGTTTTATAACTTTCGAAGATCTATTAGACCAACATAAAATTCTAG
Organism: Leptospira sp. GIMC2001; assembly: GCF_028462125.1. Classification (NCBI taxonomy): domain Bacteria; kingdom Pseudomonadati; phylum Spirochaetota; class Leptospiria; order Leptospirales; family Leptospiraceae; genus Leptospira; species Leptospira sp. GIMC2001. The sequence continues at coordinate 1,999,038 of NZ_CP115468.1, forward strand.
AAACTGAAATGGCAAAATCAAATTCATTTTTTGATGCTATTTATTTTTGCCCTCATCATCCCGATTCGGGATTTGAAGGTGAGGTTCAAGAACTAAAGATTGTTTGTGAATGTCGAAAACCAAAACCAGGTATGTTATTGGATGCACAAAAGAAATTTAATATTGATTTTAGCAAGTCTTGGATTATAGGAGATTCTGTTACTGATATACAAGCAGGTAAATCTGTAGGATGTTTTGCGATTCAAATTGGCGATCAAAAATATGAAGAGGCTGATTTTTTAGTTAAAAATTTTCAAGAAGCTGTCTCTATTATATTAGATAAGGTTGAAGAATGATAATTAGCAGAACTCCTTTTAGAATTAGTTTTACGGGTGGAGGAAGTGATCTCAAGGACTACTATGAAAAGTTTGGTGGTTGTGTTATAAGCACATCGATTGATAAATATATTTATTTGTCAATACATCCATATTTTATGGAGAATAAATACTTTTTAAAATATTCAAATAATGAATTAACAAATAATGCTGAAGATATTAAACATAACATTATAAGAGAAGTATTCTTAAAGTATAATATTAACGGTGTAGATTTTAATTCAAGTGCGGATGTTCCTTCGGGAACAGGTCTTGGTTCTTCGTCTTGCTTTACAGTAGGTTTAATTAATTTATGTAATGCTTATACAGACAAATACATGGATAAAAACTCCATAGCTGACTTAGCGTGTCAAATTGAAATTGATGTTTTAAAAGAACCGATCGGAAAACAGGATCAATATGGTTGCGCAATTGGAGGGCTTAATTTTATAGAATTTGATAAAGATGATTCTGTAATTGTCGAGAAAATTTCACTCAGAAAAGATTCTTATCAGAAGCTTGAAGAGAATTTAATGATGTTTTATATTGGTGGAACTCGATCAGCAAGCGATATCTTAGAAAAACAAAAGAAAAATACTAACGATAATCAAGCTACAATTAATGGATTGCATAAGCTAGTTGAATTAACTAAACTGTTGCGAAAGGAACTTCTATCAAATAATATCGATGCTTTAGGAGATATTTTGAACACCGGTTGGATGTACAAAAGAGAACTTTCATCAAATATTTCGAATGAACGAATAGATCATTATTATAATCTTGCTTTAAAAAATGGAGCTATAGGAGGCAAACTTCTTGGAGCGGGTGGAAGTGGATTTCTTTTGTTCTATGTGCCTTTAGAGAAACAAGACAAACTTCGACTTGCACTTTCTGAAGTTCAGGAATTTCCTTTTCAGTTTGAGAAATCTGGAACTTCAATAATTTATTATTCATAAATATGGTTCATTATAAAAATTTAGTAATTGGGTCTGGACCCTCTGCTTATGGAGCTGTACTTGGACTAATTGCACGAGATGAAAAAGTCATAGTTTTTGATATTGGAATCGATTTCGAAAAATCGTTGTTCGAATTTAAAGAATCTGTTAAAAATGAAATCCGTAATAAAGGTACTGTTTCCGAAAATACATTAGAGCAATTTCGATCATCTTCTAATGCTTCAAGTTCAGGGGTACCTATTAAAAGATTTTTTACATCAGATTACGCTTATCGTGAACACAACAATTCAATTAATGTTAAGAAATTGAATGTACAGGCTACTCCTAGTTATGCTAAAGGAGGATTTAGTGCTGTATGGGGAAGTTCTATAATGCCTTTCTCAGCGAAAGAGTTAGAAACCTGGTCAATTGATATAGAGCAACTGAATTTTGCATATAAACAAATTATAAAAAATCTACCCGTAAGTATCGAAAATGATGATCTAGCAATTGAATTTCCATTGTTTAGAGATGATTTTTCTAACTTAGAAATATCAAAGCAAGCGAATAGTTTATATAATAGATTAATAAGAAATAAACTATTTCTTAATAAAAAAGGTATTACATTTGGCAAATCTAGATTAGCTGTCAAAGCGAATGACTGCACATACTGCGGTCTTTGTTTATATGGTTGTCCTGAAGATTTAATTTTTAATTCTTGGAATGCGATAAATAGACTAGCAAAGGATGAAAAAATTGAATATAAATCTAATTCTGAAATAGTTAAATTTAAGGAATTTGATAATCATGTAGTAGTGACCATCAAGGACTTGGTTTCAGGTAATATTTTTGAAGTAAGCACAGAAAGAGTCTACCTAGCTGCTGGAGCAATTTCAACTGCAAAAATTATTCTCGAATCAAGAGAAAATTACAATGAAGAAATTCAAATTAAAGATAGTCAGTATTTTATAGTTCCATTCATATCTTTTTTTGGATCTAAAGGAATATTTAAAGAAAAATTTCATTCGATGTCTCAATTTTATTTAGAAGTTAAGGATGAAAATATTTCAAATTTCAATATGCATTTGCAATTTTATGGATACAATGATTTACTTTATACTGCAGTGAAAAATATTTTTGGATTTTTATTTTTTTTAGTTAAACCATTTCTTCCATTCATATTTAGTAGAATATTCATAATACAAGGCTATATTCATTCGAATGAATCTCAAAGTTTTTCGTTAGAATTAAATGAAAAAATGGGAGAAAAATCTTTAATTTTAAGAAAAAATAAAAATATATCATCTTATATTTTAATTAAAAAGCTTATGAAGAAATTATTTTTGCTTTCTCGAAAACTTGGAGGAATAGTTTTTTTTCCCGCGTTAAAAATTAGTGAACCAGGTTTTGGTAATCACTACGGCTCATCATTTCCAATGGAAAAGCAGCCGAACTTAAATCAATCTGATCTTTATGGAAGACCATTTGGTTTTAAAAGAGTTCATATCGTGGATTCATCGGTTCTGCCTTCAATATCTGCGAATACAATTACATTAACAGTTATGGCTAATGCATACCGGATTTCAAATAGAACCAAGGATTTAATATAAAATGTCTCAAAAAATTGCGATTATTACTGGAGCGCATGGATTGCTTGGATCTATATTAAAAAAGGAATTTGAGAAAAATGGATATATCGTTTATTCACTAGTTCGGGATCCAAAAAGTGATCATGATTTATATTTTTCGTTGCAAGAGCAGTTTGATTGGACACAAATATCAGCAAAAGTTGATATTTTAATACATGCAGCTTATGATTTTTATCCAACAGAAAAAAGCGATGTTATCGAGATTAATGGATATAATTCAATTTCATTTTTGCAATCTGCTAGAGAATTTGGAATACAAAATATATTATATATATCTTCGATGGCTGCTTATAATGGAACAAAATCGCTTTATGGAAATTGTAAAATTTTAGTCGAAGATCATGTCATATCTATAAATGGAATTATTGTTCGTCCTGGCCTAATCTGGGGTAAGGAATTGAAAGGAATATTTGGAGCTTTAAAAAATCTTATTTTGAAAGTTCCTTTAATTCCCTTAATCGGTTATGGTGATCAGGTTCTATACTTGGCTCATGAACAAGATTTGGCGTCGGCAATAAATGAAATTTCGAATAAATTTCAGAATTTTAATTCAAAGGTAATAATTCTTGCATCTGATGAGCCAATAGAATTCAAAGAAGTCTTAAAAAGAATTGCGAAATCAGTAGGTAAATGGATATTTTTAATTCCAATACCATGGTGGGTGTTTTATTCCTTACTAAGAATATTAGAAATTATTAAAATAAAACCTCCCTTTAAGTCCGATAGTTTAATCAGTTTGATTAATCAGGATAAGAATCCTGATTTTAGTTATTTGAGTAAGCTTGAGACTAAATTCAGAAAATTTATTTAAGAAAAAATATTGTTTAAAGGAAAATATAATGAAAGATCTTTTATCGGAAGCTAAAAAATTCTCAGTTGAATTTCAAAAAGAAAATCAATCTGCAATAGCAAATTTAGATTTAAATATCATTTCGGAGGTTGCAATATTATTATTTCAAGCCAAAGAACGAGGTTCCAATATATTCTTTTTTGGAAATGGCGGAAGCCATAGTATCGCAACACATTTTGCTTGCGATTTTGGAAAGGGGACAAAAATAACCGGGAAAAAGAATCAAAAATTTTATAAGGTTTTTGGATTGGATAATGCAGCTTGGCTTACTGCTCAAGCCAATGATGGAAAAGAACCTTTCACCAATGGTGATTACCCAGGAATATACAATCATGGATATGATGGAATATTTGTTGGTCAGATGGAGAACTTCATTCAAGAAGGTGATGTTGCCTTTGGAATATCAAGTTCTGGAAATAGTCAAAATATTTTAAACGCTTTAGAATTTGCAAAAATTAAAAAAGCTCATACTGTAGCAATGGTAGGTTTTGATGGCGGTAAAGCAGCAAAAATTGCTGATCATGTTATTTTGGTAAAATGTGAAAAAGGCAAATATGGATTGGTCGAAGGTGTGCATGAAGTAATCCATCACCTATTATATGAATTTGCGATCCAATTAGAGAAAAATATCTAAAAAAAGTAAATGGGTTCATTAATTTTATTTAATCTCTTATTTAAAGTAATTTTTATATCTCTAACTGGATACCTTCTGATCTATTCGTTAGCTTATAATTATTTTTATAATGATGTACGGGATGGTAAGATAAATAATTCTATATTAGTTTTTGTTTCAATTCCTTTTCTTGGTGTAGTTATGCAATATCTTGCTTGGCTACAATTATTTTCTATTTGGATTTTTCTAGCTTGTTGGTTTTTGATTTTTTTATTAAATCGGAAACGGTTTAGCTCAATTATACATTATTTATTTAATTTTAAAAAATTAAATACTATAAATTGGAATTTTCATAATATAACGAAAATTATATGCTTTTCAGTATTTTTTATTGTAATTATACTTCATCTAGTTCGAATTTTAGAACCATCAATAAATATTGATATTTTCTTTTATCATTTACCAATAGCAAAAAAAATAGCTATGGAAGGTGGATTTAATCTACCCCTTCATGTGCATCCATATTATGCAAATCAACCAGCTTTTGCGGATTTCCTTTTCGCAATGGGTTTTTTATTGGAAACAGATTATCGGATTTCGCATGCTATCAACTATTTCATATTTATAAGTTTCTTGGTAATGATAATTAATTTAGTTCCAAAGAAGCGATATTATTATATATGCTTGATCCCAATTTTTTTAATTTTTTCTGATAATTTATTTTTATCAGGTGCTCTAACTGGAATGGTAGATACCACCCGAGCTTGCTTAGGTGTTGGAGGTCTTATTGTTCTTATTTATAATATTAAGCCAAAGTCTTTATTGTTATTCTTGATATCTGGCGTTTGTCTTGGTGGAGATGTGGCAAGTAAATACTTAGGTATGATTCCTATGTTATTTGGTTTTATTATTTTATTGTTCCTTTATTATGAAAATCCCAAAAGAAATGGAAAAGGAATTCTTTATTTTCTATTTGGTTTTTCAATTGTAATAGGCCCCTGGTATATTAAGAATTTGATACTGTTTTTAAATCCAATATATCCATACATATTTGGACATCCAGGTTTATCCGATCAATGGATGGCAGACCTAATGATAGAACAGACCAAATCATTTGATATCAGCCATAGGTTTTTTAGAAGAGAATTCCTAGAGTTAAACTCTTGGATAGATTTGTTTTCTGCGATTAATCAAATGTTCTTGTCTTCATTTGGAATATTTTTGAGTTCGATCACAGTATTTTCGATTATTATTGTGAAAAATAGAATATTTCGAATTTTAATTTTATTGAGTTTTATTCATTTTATAATTTGGTATTTTATGATTTTCAATAGTTCTCGATTTGGAATCAGTGCTTATTTACTTTTTCTTTCTTCAATGACATTTGCATTCTCTGCCTTAGCTGCTGATATTACAAAATCTTTAAAAAATTCTATAATAATTTTAATTATATGTCTATTATGTTTTTATGGGATGAGCGATAATCTGATTCAAAAGTTTAAAAATAGTCTTGCATTTGAATTTTTTCGGGGGGATGTAACGGAAGAAGTTTTTATGTCTAAAAGTTTTCCAGAGTATCGCATTATGAAATATATGGCGGATTCTGAAATAAATAAAATTTGGATTCCTCTAGGTGTAGAAAATGAAATTTATATGCCGCATTTATTTGAATTGAAAACTCCGATTTCTTATATTGTCCCTTATTCATCGCCTAAGAATAAAGAACAGGTTTGTGAATTGAACAAATCTGAGGATAAGTTGTATTTTGTACTTAAGAATAATGTGAGTTCGATTCAAAAAGAAAGATTGGATGAAGTAGCGGGATCTGGATATTCTGATTTTATACTTGGTATTGCGAAGGAACTTGAAAAAAATTCAAATTTGCTCGTAGATGAAGAATCATCGAAATTATATTCAATTACGAAAGTTTTACCTTTTTGTAAATTGTAAATTCGTAATATGAAAATTTCAATAATTACTCCAACATTTAATGAAGAAAAACATATTGAGAAATGTATTAATAGCATCGCAGTTCAAACATTCAAAGATTATGAACATTTAATTATCGATAACAAATCTACTGATAATACTGCAAATATTGTTAAAAGTTATCAAAAACGAAATAATCGAATTAAATTTATTTCTAAAGCAGATAAAGGTATTTATGATGCTATGAATTATGGTTTAAAACTAGCTAAAGGAGATTGGGTTTATTTTTTAGGTGCAGACGATCGCTTATTAAGCAAAAGTATATTTTCAAAAATATTTTTATCAGATCTCATAAACAATTTTGACTTTCTCTATGGTGATGTTCAGTGGGGTGATTCAGGAAGGTTCTATGATGGTAAATTTACTGAATCTAAATTATTTCAAAGGAATATCTGTCATCAAGCTATTTTCGTAAAAAGAAATATTTTATTAAAATTAGGTTCTTTTGATACTTCATACAAGGTTTTGGCAGATTGGATTGTAAATTTTAAATGCTTTGCTGATGATAAAATTCGCAAAAATTATATCGGAATGCCAATAGCTTACTATTCGTTGAACGGTCTTTCTTCTAATTCAGATGATGAACAGTTTTTGGCAGATAGAAATGAAATTTTTAAAAAGTATTTATCAACAGAATTAATTGAACTCTTAGATAAGAATAAAGATTTAGAAAACAAATTGGAAGAAATGAGAACTTCTGCTTCATTTCGAATAGGAAGTTATTTATTAAATCCTTATAAAATATTAACTTTTTTATATTTTTTCGGCTATAAGAAACACACAAAAAAATATAAACTGGAATCCAAAAATTAAAATGAAAAATATTTATGATATTAGCAATTTAGATCGCGTTAAAGAAATCGAAAATGATCGGAATCTAGAGTATTCAAGTAAAATTATCGGATTATCCATTGTAATTCTTAATTTGGATAAACCGAATTTTATTATTCCTTTATTAGAATGTTTGGATAGACAGAATGCTATATTTAATGATAAACATATTTCTTTTGAAGTAATTATAGGTGACACTGGTTCTTCTAATACACAAGTATTGGAGTACTATGATAAATTAAAGGAAAATTTTATCGTAGTTAGGAATCTTAAATATCATTTTTCTAAAAACAATAACTATCTTGCTTATAATTATGCAAAGTATGATACTATACTATTTTTAAATAATGATACTTTATTGGAAAAATCAGATTCCTTATTCAATATATATAATTCTCTGAACATTGATAAAAAATTAGGAATAGCAGGTCCAGTATTATTATTTGAAAATAAGCGAATACAACATGCTGGAATTGATTTTTACTATGATGAGAGAATGGATGGATTTTTTCCTTATCATAAAAATGGAAATGAAAAGATAGAATCTATAAAACATTATAAAGAATTAACTCCGTTTGCTGCAGTAACTGGAGCATTTCTTATGATCAAATGGTCTTTATTTGAAAAAGTGCAGGGATTTGATGAGTTTTACAATAAAGAAGGACAAGACATTGATCTTTGTATGAAAATAAAAAGGTTAGGTTATAAAATTATATTAACAAATTTTGGAACAATTTATCATTTTGAGAATGGTACTCGTGTGAAGGGTGAAGAAGATTCCAGTGATCGGAAGAGATTGGTAAGAAAGTGGAATAATTTCATTAAGTACGGTTTAACCATATGAAGATTCTAGTATTTGCAGTTCGTTTGGCTGCTCAAGGATTTGGAGTAGATTTAGTAATTAAACAGCTAGCTGCTGTATGGGAAAGTATCGGATATGATGTTACCGTCGGCTGTGTCATATCGGATATACATTCTGAAAAAATTAATATGGTTATCGAAGAAGAAAAATCTGTTTTAGAATTAATAGAGCGAATTCAACCTAATTTTATTTATATTCATACTTATCCTTTTTGGGAATATATCCCAGCGATTAAGAAGAGGTTCGAGAACATTACCGTGATTATGCATGATCATGGAGATCCGACTCCTGAGCTATTTAGCAATAAACAAATAAAAGAATTTATAAAGAAGCAATATTTAATTCGAAGAGAGAGTGCTAAATATGCTGATCGAATCATAACAATATCTGAATTTATAAAAGCAGATGTAGGGTATAAAGATTCTATAAATATACATCATGGTGTTGAAAATGTTCCTGACCTTGGTTTTAAAAAATCAGTGTCGGCTGATAAGTTAAAAATTGGAATGCTTGGTCGCGTCGGTGAGAGTGAGAATGAATACAAAGGTATTAAATACTTTATTGAGATCGCGAAATCATTGGATTCTAATAAATTTGAATTTCATTTTTGTGGTCATGGTAAGCTATCAGATGCTAAAACTCTAATCGATTCCGGTATTCAAGTAAGGGTAAATCTCAGTGAAGAAGAGAAAATAAATTATTTGAGAGGTCTAGATATTTTTATTTCAACTTCATTATGGGAAGGTTTTAACCTACCTTTGCTTGAAGCTCAAGCCTTAGGAACTTTAAGTATAGTGTTCGATACAGGAGCTCATCCTGAAGTCAGTATTTTTAATTTTTCTAATGTTTTTGAAATTGTACATTTTATTGAAGAAGTTGAAAAAAATCGCGAATTACTCTTGATCTACTCTAATAATTGTTATACCTTCGTAAGGTCTAATTTTTCTTGGTTAAAAGCTGCATTGCAAATTTTAGCCTTAAATAATAATCAAAAGAATATATGGTCAGAATCTATAAATAACTTAGGTAAGCAAAGGAAATTGGATGTGCCATATATTAAACTTTTAGTAAAATTTATTCGCGATCGAGGAATTATTCATTTTATAGTTTATGGGTTTAAAAAAGTCTTCAGAATTAAGAATTAGCAATTGAAAAAAAAAGTTAAAGATCTTGCTAATATTTCTATTTTGCTTTCAACTTACAACGGTGAGCGATACTTAGAAAAGCAATTGGAGAGCCTTAGGTTGCAGACAATTCCTTTTCAGCTTTTCATTCGAGATGATGGATCATCTGATTCAACGATCAAAATAATTGAGCAATGGAAAAGCAAATTACCAATACATTTAGAAAAAGGAAAAAACATAGGTTCCTGTCAGAGTTTTAATGAGTTATTAACAAAGAACAATTTTCAGAATTCTTATATGGCATTTTGTGATCAAGATGATGAATGGCTTCCAGATAAGTTAGAAGTTGCTTTAAATTCTATTCAGAAAACAGAAGCGGAGATTGGTAGTGAAGTTCCGGTTCTCTATCATTCCAATCTTTCTTTAATTGATTCAAATAGTAAAACTATTCAAGGAAATTTTTGGAGCCGAATGGCTTTGCAGCCTAATTTGAGTCACAATTTGGCTGGTTTATTGAACCAACCGATTGTAACAGGTTGTACGTTAATGATCAATCCATCTTTATATTCTAAAATAGGTTCAATACCACCCAGTGCAAAAATGCACGACTGGTGGATTTCTCTTATCGCTTGCACTTACGGAGTCATCATTTCTGATTATAAATCTACAATCAATTATCGTTTGCATAGTTCAAACGTAGTAGGAGCAGCAGGTTTTACTTGGCAAAGATTAATATTCAAAATATCAAATATAAGAGATTACATTAAAGAATGGAAAAAAGAAAATCTAGATCGAATAGAACAGGCAAAAGCGTTTTTATCTGTATTTGGAAATGAATTGAGTTTAGATTCGAAGGAAATTTTAGAAAATTTTATTAAAATAACTAATTTAAATTATTTCCAAAGAAAAAAGACTCAATTTCGATATGGTTTTTTTCAGCATGGTTTGAGAAGAAAAATTACGTCCTTTTTATTGTTTTGATTTTATACCATGCCACATTCCTTTGAGAAAAAATTTTAAATTTTCTAATTTATTTCTTTCAAAAAAGAAAACTCGGAAATTATCAAATACAAAATTTCCAAAGTCGATAGTAAACCATATCGGAAAGACTAAGGAATATATTTTCCATGTCCAAATTCTGTTTCTAATCATAAAATACCTTCGAAATGGGGAATGATTACTTGGATAGATTGCAAACTTTTGAATTTGTATAGATTTAGATTCACCTAATTTATGTTTCAATTTGGCATCTCGTAGAACGCAAATTTTATAACCGAAACTTTGAATCCTTAGGCAAAATTCTATATCAATATAATCAATAAAAAAATCCTCCCTCAAGTATCCACACTCCTTGAATATGTGACTGGGTATCAAGCTACCAGAGCTAATTACAGTCAGCACATCATCATATTGAGCAAAAGTAGGTTCATTTATGAAATTCCTTCTTTTGTAAAAAATTCTTTCTTTAACCCAATATTTTTGTATTTTACCAGAATCCTCGTGAAGGATATTGGGACTGACGATTCCTACTTTTTTGTTTGTTTGTAAAACCTGAAGCATTAACTCGATTGATCCTGTTTGAAGTTGAGAATCGTCATCGAGAAATAGAAAATAATCAAATTTATTTTCTAATCCGTATTGTATACCAAGGTTTTGTGCACTTCCCAATCCTAAATTATCTTCTGATCTTTGGAATATAATTTCAATCTTTTTGAATTTATTTTTAAATTTAGATTTTTTGAAGGAATTTTCTAATTCTATTTGAACATTTAATTTAGATCCGTTATCAATAATTATTAAACTATCGATTTGATCAACAAGTGAGATAAGACCCTCCAATAACTCTGGAATATCGGGATTGAAAGCAACTATTATACCTAATACCATTTCCAGCCCCATTTACTGAAAAATTGGATCATACTTCTAAAGAACAAATAAAAATGTCTTATTGATTTATGCGCACCTCTATTCCATAAATGAATAATTTCTACCTCTGGATAATAATAAATTAATTTATTTAGTTTTAATATTTTTAAACATAGATCGTAATCTTCAAAATAAAGAAAATATCTCTCATCAAATTTTCCTACTTTGATAAAATCCTTCGATCGAACTAGCATAAAACATCCACTGGCTATCTGTACATTTGAGGCTTCATTATAATTAAAATTAACCATTTCATATTCAATTAAGGATTTCTTGATTAGTTTAATTTTTTGTAGTAGTTTAAATCTTCTAGCGAGAAGTGCTAACACTGTAGGATAACCTTTCATTAGCTTTTGAATAGTGCTGTCTTCATTTAAAATTTTAGGAACTATGATTCCGATAGATTCATTTTTTGTAATTGTATCAATTAACTTTTCTAAAGATTTATTGATTAAAAAAACGTCTGGATTTAGAATAAGAAAATATTCAGATTCATCACCTTGATCGAATCCAAAATTATTTCCACCTCCATAGCCATTATTAATATTTCCTCTGAAGAAGTAACTTACTGTCTTTGAATTGTAATGGCTAACGGTTTTTTCTAAAAAATTGGAAGGGGAATGATCAACAACAATGAGTTCTGAATCAATATTTTGATCTAAAAAATAATCAATAGTTTTTTGGATAACTTTTGGATCATTATTGTAACAAACGATACAAGTTTTAAGAAGTCTTTTCAAAGATAGAAATTTTTCCTTTTCAATCCAATATCTTTTTCAAATTCTGGTAAGCTATGATCATAAAAAGATATTTCATCGAGGGTCTAGCCTTGATCACTCCAAAAAGATTTGGGGACGACAGAGGTTTTTTTCTAGAGTCATATAAGCAGTCATTTTTTCAAGAGAATAATTTACCTATACATTTTGTCCAAGATAATCATTCAAGATCCAAGAAGGGCGTTCTACGAGGATTGCATTATCAATCACCACCGTTTGATCAGGGTAAGTTAGTCAGGGTATCTAAGGGATCAGTATTGGATGTGGCAGTTGATATTCGCAGAGAATCACCTACATATGGAAAATGGATTGCTGAGGAATTGAATGATAAAAACTGTTCTATGCTTTGGGTTCCAACTGGGTTTGCACATGGATTTCTAACTCTTGAAGATGATACTGATTTTCTTTATAAGGTTACAAATGATTACTCAAAAGAACATGAAGGTGGAATTATGTTCAATGATTCAGATTTAGGCATAGAATGGGGAATGGAATCATTGGACTTAATAGTTTCTGATAAAGATAAAATATTAACTTCATGGAAAGATTTTAAAAGTCCATTTTGAAATTTTCAATTTATATATTTAAAATGATTCCGATTCTTTAAAAAGTTTATAATTTACAATACATCAATCTAAATGATATCTACAATCGCATATAAAACAAACGAAAGAATTAATTCGAAAAATGAAAAGATTAGCTAAATTTCCAGGAATGAAATAAATGAATTCAACTACAAGAAAGATTCTAATAACAGGCGGAGCTGGATTTATTGGATCCAATTTTGTTCACTATATTTTAGAAAGCTACGAGGATGTAAAACTTTTCGTAATTGATAAACTGACCTATGCTGGCAATCTCAAGAATTTGGATCGATGGAAGGACGATTCAAGATTGGATTTTCTGAGAGTTGATATCGCTGACAAGAATGCTGTAAATACAAGTTGTGAAAATTTAGATTTTAACGAAGTCGCTCATTTTGCCGCTGAGAGTCATGTTGACCGCTCCATAACGGGTCCGGAAGAATTTGTTCGTACAAATGTAATGGGAACATTTTATATGTTGGAACTTGCAAGAAAGAAGTATGAGCAAGGAAGTCTTACAAGATTTTTGCATGTCTCAACGGATGAAGTATTCGGATCTCTAGGAGAAGACGGAGCATTTTCAGAAACTACTTCGTATGCACCTAATTCTCCTTATTCGGCATCAAAAGCTGGCTCAGATCATTTGGTTCGATCCTATTTTCATACTTATGGTATGCCTGTTGTCACAACCAATTGTTCCAATAATTATGGTCCATTTCATTTTCCTGAAAAGTTAATACCGTTAATGATTCTAAATTGTCTTCAAGGAAAAGCACTTCCTGTGTATGGAAAAGGCGATAATATTCGTGATTGGTTGTATGTAAAAGATCATTGTTCGGCTATTGATCTCGCTATGTTGAAAGGTGTATCTGGAGAAACATACAATATTGGAACTAGAAATGAAATGAACAATTTACAAATAGTTGAATTGATCTGTACATTAATGGATAAGTATCATCCAGCTGGTGCTCCACATAAAAAATTGATACAATTTGTAAAAGATAGACCTGGACATGATTTTCGATACGCCATAGATCCATCCAAAATCGAAAACCAACTTGGATGGAAACCTAAATACTCTTTTGAAACTGCAATTCAAGAAACTGTGGAATGGTATATAAAAAACGGAGATTGGTGGAAAGAAATTCTTTCTGGAGAATACAAAAGCTACTATGAAATGCAATATAAGAACTAAGGATAAGATATGATTCGCAAAGGTATAATTTTAGCAGGTGGTTCTGGAACACGATTGTATCCAGTTACTAAAGTTGTGTGTAAACAACTTCTTCCTATCTATGACAAACCAATGATCTATTATCCTCTATCTACATTAATGGAATCTGGAATTCGAGATATTCTAATTATTTCTACGCCTGAATCCACACCCTTGTTTAAAGAAATGTTAGGTGATGGAAGTAGCTGGGGTATTAACCTGAGCTATGAGATACAGCCATCACCTGACGGTTTAGCTCAAGCATTCTTAATTGGAGAAAAATTTTTGAATGGTGGAGAAGCCTGTGCTTTAATTCTTGGTGATAACATTTTTTTTGGTCAAGGAATGGAAGAGCTTTTACAGACGAGTGTATCGAAAGAAGAGGGCGCATCTGTTTTTGCTTATCATGTTACAGATCCTGAAAGATACGGTGTAGTTGAATTTGATAATAATTCGATTGCTGTATCAATTGAAGAGAAACCGAAAATTCCAAAATCCAATTATGCAGTTACAGGTCTCTATTTCTATGATAAGAATGTTGTTGATTATGCCAAATCAGTGAAACCTTCTCATAGGGGTGAATTAGAAATTACAGATTTAAATAAAATTTATTTAGAAAAAGGTAATTTACAGGTTCAAGTTATGGGTAGAGGTTATGCTTGGTTAGATACGGGTACACATGAATCTTTGCTTGAAGCGTCAAGTTTTGTGGAAACCGTAGAAAGAAGACAAGGACTCAAAATAGCGTGCCCGGAAGAGATTGCTTTTAGGAAAAAATACATTTCTTCAGAAGAATTAGAAAAGTTGGCTGAGCCTTTAAAGAAAAATGGTTATGGACAATATTTGTATCGAATATTAAGGGAAACGATTTTTTGAAATAATGCGAATATACAATAGGTTTAGAAAATGTTTATTTATTTACGCAATGGCTTCTCCCTTCAAAATGGATGATATCTAAATATGGCGACCATGAAAGCACCTGCAAAAAAATCTAAATCTTCATCTAAACTAAAAACTATATCTCTAATCATACCTATTTACAATGAAGCGGGTCACTTACAGAACTTTTTGGAAAAGGTAGACGCTTTAAAATTACCGACTTCCAAAGAACTCGTTTTTATAGATGATTGTTCGAAAGATGACTCTCTTTCCATATTGGAATCGTTTAGATTCAAATCAAAATTCCTTATCCTAAAACAAGAAAAAAATCAAGGTAAAGGTGCAGCACTAAGACGTGGCTTTGACGAAGCTACCGGAGATGTTTTGGTTGTCCAAGATGCGGATTTCGAATATGATATGGAAGAGTTGCCTTCGCTTTTGGTTCCTGTTCTGGATGGAAAAGCGGACGTTGTGTTCGGGTCAAGATTTCGTAAAGAAGTGAAGCAAGTTCATAGAACTTTTCACTATCTCGTAAATCGTATTCTCACATTACTCAGTAATATGTTTTCAGGAATGTACCTATCCGATATGGAAACCTGTTATAAAATTTTCCAATCAGACATCATCAAGAATATCAATCTAGTATCTAACCGATTTGGTTTTGAGCCGGAAGTAACTGCGAAGTTAGCAAGACTTAAGCTCAGAGTGCAAGAATATCCAATCTCTTACTATCCAAGAAATTACCTAGAAGGTAAAAAGATTACTTGGAAAGACGGAATTGCAGCTCTACGTCACATATTGTATTTTAATATTTTTGCCTCGAAAAAGAATTTCTTCAAAGTGTCCATGCCCGAAAAGTACATTCCAGGCGCTGGACATTGGCTGTAATTTTCTAACTATTCCTCTTCCAGCAAAGATCGTAGCATCCACGCTGTCTTCTCATGAACAGTCAATCTTTGGGTTACCAAATCCAAAGTTGATTCGTCGTTTCCAGCATCCGCTGGGCTAATAATTTCTCTTGCTGTTTTGATTGTCTGCTCGTGACCCACAACTAGGTTCCGAATCATGTCTTTTGCCTTCGGCACTCCGTCTTCTTCTTTGATGCTGGAAAGTTTCGTATAATCCTTGTAAGACCCTGGGGCAAAATGTCCGAGAGATCTAATTCTTTCTGCAATCATATCAATCGAATTCCATAATTCTGTGTATTGTTCCATAAACATTATATGCAATGTTTGGAACATTGGACCCGTTACATTCCAGTGATAGTTATGTGTCTTGAGATACAAAGTGTACGTATCTGCTAATAATTTCTTAAGTCCTTGCGCAATTTGTTCTCTTTGTTCTTCTGGTATCGATATATTTATTTTCTGTGTCATAGTGTATCCCTATATACTTTAGACGAATTCATTTATAGAATTTGCGTTAAGAACATAAATATTTTATTGAACTAGAAGAATTCAATCTTACTTTATATCGCTCATCGCGCGAACAAGAACTTCCTCAACAATTTTTTTCGTTTCCTCAGCTTCCCCAGTTACAGTTAGGCTCTTTGTTCTTTTGATAAGATATTTATCATCGATAACTTTGCCTTCGTGCCAATCTCCCACCATTTCCAAAGTTACTTGAAATATTGATTCAAATTCTAAAAATCCATGGTGATGCAAAAGAATAGCCATTCCTATTGCACCTTCCGTTCCATAGAAAGCGGGTTTTCCTTTTAGAGTTTTTTCCGCACGAATTCCTCCGCCAGGTAACGAAAGCGTAACTTGTGTACGCATTTCCTTTTCACCTGGTCCGTAATCGGTAATATTGATAATGGCAAGAGAGACCGGATTGACTTTGCCATGAATCTTCCAATTCTCTTCGGCAAGTGATCTTATATAACGAGCATTATCTCTTGTGATTGCATCTCGCCCTTGAAAATTCAATTTATAAAGATATTCCTCTAATTCATCTCCTTCCCAATCTTGCATGAGAATCAATTGATATAGAGTAAAAATCATATAATCGGATTCTGTGTTGTCTCCAAGGAGAATTTCTTTTGCACCAGTTGGTAGATAGATTCTCGCCTGGAGGAGAATGGACAGTTTGTACGCCATTTGGTCAAACAAAGACTGATAAGATGCACCTAGAAATTTTTTCGTACGAAGCAGTGCGGAACGAAATCCACCAGAAAGCAAGTCACTTGGATTAAAAGTAGTTCCCATTACTTTGTCCAATACACCTTTGATTGTTCCTTCCAGATACTTTAGGTGAATGGATTCGAATTCTATATTATGCTTTTTGACTGTTGCAAAAAGTGTCCTTCTAAAAAAATGAGGACTGGCAGATATAAAGATTAAGGGAGAGTCATCTAGGTCCTTACGAAGTCTGCGATAGAGTTCTGGCATTCCAGCAAGTGCTCGCTTTTGTTCGGCTGTCTCAAATAAAGCTGCAAGTTTTCCACCTTTACTATGTAAGTCGGTTGCAAGATAGGTCTGATCAATATCTGAAGTAATGACGTAATTGGAATAATCTTCAGGAAGAATCCTAAGGCGTCCTCGGCCTAGAACATTCGCTTTGGAAAGCTTGGAATCACGCTTTGCATTGAGAAAAGCTAAATCCTTAGAAAATTGACGATAAGAATCCAATCCCTCTAGACTTACCTCAAAAATATATTTACCAGGTGTAATTTTCTTAGAAATAGTATGAGAAAAAAATCCATCTTCATCCGCTATCACTGGTTCCGATCGATAGATGCATTCTTCTTTACTATCATATACTTCGATCCGTAAAATGGGCTTTCTTACAGGAGCTAAACTGAAATCAAGAAATGGGGTTACATGTGATTCTTCGCCTTGGAATAGACCAGTAAGAAGATCCCAGATTCCTTCAGCCTTAGTGATATCCGTAATCCCAACATCGACCACTTGACCCCGGACATAGGACTTGTTCTCACGACCAAGGGTTCCTCCGCAGACTGCTATTCTTTTCTTGTCAATAATTTTATCTTTCTTATCTGCCATTTCCGCCCCTTAAATTTCAGCCCGTTAAAAACCTAATTCTGGATTTATATACACTATGTGGCTATCCAAAATTTACAAGTTTTTCTTTGTAGTCTAATAACCAGATGAAACCTTTAAGATCCACTCGCGACTTCGTAAATCTTCTACGTTCCAAAAATGAAATCATTGATGTTCAAATTGAGGTTGACCCCAATCTCGTTCTAGCTGAAATCCAACGGCGAAATGTGGCAAGAAAAGGACCTGCTTTATTATTTCATAATGTGAAGGGAAGTAAATTCCCTATGGCAACCAATCTTTATGGATCCGAATCTCGAATCCAATTGGCATTTGGAATGAAGCCTTTAGAATTTGTAAAACGAGTTGCAGATCTTGCAAAAAATGCCATTCCTCCGAAACCATCAAAGCTATGGGCTTACAGAGATATAGCTTTTACATTGCTTAAACTCGGGCTAAAAACTGTATCCAATCCGCCCCTTATGCAGAACAAAATCCAACCTGCAAATACGTCGATCCTTCCTCAGCTCGTTAGTTGGCCGTTAGATGGTGGACCTTTTGTCACACTCCCTTTAGTTTATACACAAAGTCCTATCACGGGCAAACCGAATTTGGGAATGTATAGAATTCAATTGCATTCCAAAGATACAGTGGGTATGCATATTCAGATCCATCGGGGCGGTGGGTTTCACTATCACGAAGCAGAAACTATGAATCAATCATTGCCGGCTCACGTTGTTGTAGGTGGCCCACCTGCCTTGACAATATCAGCCATAGCTCCTTTGCCCGAAGAAATACCCGAAACTGTGCTTGCGAGTCTTCTTGCAGGTGAGAAGATTCGAACATACAAAAATACTAAATTATCTCCGTTGCCATTTCTAGCTGATGCAGACTTAACTTTGGCTGGTTACATTCCACCCAAGGAGAGATATCCTGAAGGTCCATTCGGTGATCATTACGGCTACTATGCACTTCAACACGACTATCCAATTCTAAAATTGAATGGAATCTATCATAGAAATGATGCAATCTGGCCTGCAACTGTTGTGGGAAGACCGCCGCAAGAAGATCACTATTTGGCTGAATACTTACAAGATTTGCTTTCGCCTGTATTTCCCATTGTTATGCCACAAGTCAAATCTTTGTGGGCTTATGAAGAATCAGGTGTTCATTCACTTGCAGCAGCAATCGTAAAAGAACGATATCCTCGTGAAGCATTTATGGGTGCACTTCGTATCTTAGGTGAAGGACAATTATCACTTACAAAATGTCTGATCATCACAAATGAATCTATAAATCTCAAAAATTTTAAAGAGACATTCAAAACCATATTGGATCGCTTCAATCCAAGAACAGATCTTTTTATTCTTACAAATATTTCCCAAGATACCTTAGATTATACAAGTGCTACAGTCAATAAAGGTTCCAAAATGATCATGTTAGGTGTTGGTGAGCCTCATGGAAAACAATATGCGACTGAATTGCAGAAATCCTTTCAAAATTCAGAATTTTCCAATCCTAGATTTTATCTACCGGGTGTATTACTCGTAAATACCAAAAAATATTCACTCGGAGATGGTATCCCACAGAAAATGCTAGATGAGACTGCTATTCAAGGTTGTCTTTTTGTGATCCTTACCGATGATTCTAATGAAGCATGCAGATCTGATCACGATTTTATTTGGTATGTCTTTACTCGATTTGAACCTGCGGGTGATATATATTCCAAACATGAAATATTCAGAAATCATGTTGTCCAGAACCCGCCAATAGTCATTGACGCAAGACTCAAGACTTGGTTTCCTCCAGTGACCGAGCCTGATCCGAAGACCATAGAAGCTGTGGACAAATTATGGCCTCAAATATTTCCTAGATCGTAAATGAAAGAAAAAATGATTCTAGTTACTGGTGGAGCTGGCCTGATTGGAAGTGCTTGTGTATCCGAATTGAATGCACAGGGACAAGATCGTATATTTATAGTGGATCATCTGGCAAGAACAGAGAAGTGGAAAAATCTCACTCGCTTGCAATATTTAGATTATATGGAGAAGGATGATTTTATAAATCAATGCAAATCATCACCGCAATTTATTGAGAATTTTAGCCATATTCTTCATCTTGGTGCATGCTCCGCAACTACAGAACAGGATTCTACATATTTGATTCGTAATAATTATGAATATACGAAAATTCTTGCGCAACTCGCAGTTAAGAATTCTATTCCTTTTGTCTATGCATCCAGTGCTGCAACGTATGGAGAAGGGGAGAATGGCTATGATGACAATCAGCCGATTGCATCTTTGAAGCCATTGAATATGTACGGATATTCTAAACATATGTTTGATTTATATGCAGAAAAGACCGGAATTCATAAATCGATTACAGGACTTAAGTATTTTAATGTATTCGGATATGGTGAAGCTCATAAGGCTGATATGCGAAGCCTAGTTCTAAAAGGCTATGAACAAATTCTAAAAACAGGTAAATTGAAACTTTTCAAGAGCCACCGCAGTGACTACAAAGATGGCGAACAGAAAAGAGATTTTCTATATGTTGTTGACGCAGCAAAAATCAGTTTGTATTTTCTCTTCGAGAATAGACCAGGACTCTACAATGTGGGTCGTGGAATTGCGGAATCTTGGAATGATCTAGCGGCTGCCATGTTTACTGCCATGGGAAGAGATATCAATATTGAATATATAGATATGCCTGAATCCTTGATCGAAAAATACCAATACTATACATGCGCAACTACAGATAAGATCAAAAAAGCCGGTTATACCTATGAACTGACTCCACTTAAGAAAGCAGTCACTGAATACATTCAAACTTTGTCAGCTTATCCAGTGTAAGTCTTTTTAAATCTGCCGAGCAATTTGGATAGGGCAACTCTCGAATCAAAAAGGATTCGGTAGAAAACAGGAACCACTATCAAGGTGATTACCGATGCAAAGACTAGTCCCCATCCAAAAGCCAATGCCATCGGAACCAAGAAGGGATCCTTACCTCCAATTCCATAAGCAGTTGGAAGTAAGCCAAGAACTGTTGTAACGGTAGTGAGTACTACGGCTCGCAATCGAATCGATCCAGTTTCTATCAGTATTTCATAGATTGATTTTTCTGGATGTTCATTACGAATTCCGTTTGCACAATCCACGAGAACAATTGAATCATTCACCACAACTCCCGCAAGACCCACTACACCGAGGAAGGCGAGAAAAGAAAACGATTCTCCATGAAAAGCAAAGGCAATGATCACACCTATAATCGAGAAAGGAATTGCACTCATCACAATAAATGGCTGGAGGATAGATCGGAATAGTGATGCGAGTATCATAAAGATAATTAGCAATCCAACCAAGAACGCCCGACCGAGGGACGCCAAAGATTCTTCTGTATCTTTGTTCTCTCCGGAAAATCTTGAAGTGTATCCAGGGAATTTATCAATGATATTTTTGGAAAGCTTAATCGCCTTTGCATTCGCTTCTCGCGGAGTAACTACAGATTCGTCCAAGTTTGCTGTGACTGTAATCAATCTTTTGCCATCTAAGTGATTGATGGATGCTCTACCTGGAGATCTTTCGTAACGAATGAGTTTGGATACTGGAATTAGGTTACCGGCTAGATTATTTACAAATATATTCTTCAGAGAATCAAGAGAATTTCGAAACGCCTGAGGAAAACGAACTCGCACATCGACTTCTTCATCTGCTCGTTTGATCTTCGTTGCCACTGTTCCTTGATAGGCGGTATTGATGGCAGTCGCAATTTGAATCACAGACACACCTGCAAATGAAGCAAGAGACTCGTCCACATACACTCGAACTTCATCTTTACCTTCAACGAAATCATCACCGATATCAGTAATGCCTTCTATTTGCGATAATACAGCTTTGTATTCACTTGCAATCGCTTGAAGAGTTGCAAAATCATCACCCTTTATTTCAATTGCTATCGGTTTACCAACAGGTGGTCCTCCGGCTAGCTTCTCAAATTCCAAATTCACCAACTGGCCACGCAGATTGGAAAACTCTTTTGGTCCATCCAAATCAAAACTCACTGCTTCGGGAACTTCTTTACCTTTTTTCTTTAGGTTTTCTCTTTCGCGGTTTTCTGCTTCAAGTCGCAGAGCCAGAGCTTTCTCATTCAAAAGATAAACGGTTTTATCACGAACTATATTTATAATTTCTTCGGTTGATCGTTCACGGTCATCATCGGGCGTGAGATAAACCATGATTTGTGCGAAATTTTTGCCTCGTTTTGTGAACGGATCGTTCGGATCTTTTTGTATGATTCCAACACGGGTAATATAATTTTCTACTTCGCCTGGCTCAAGTGCGTCGATTTCTTTTTCCAGTGCCTTGGTAAAAGTTTCCATAGCTTCAAGACTCAGTCCTGTTTCGCCGGTAATTTTAACTTGAAAAGTCTCAATTGCACCTGGGAACAATTTGAATTTGCCAAGGAATACTTGAACAATTAAACTGAATATCAAAACCATCACAAGTATCAAAACTGTTTTGTATTTATTACGCAATGATACCGCAAGGATAGGTAGATAAACCTTTGATTTGAAATTATGGAAGGTTCCGCTTTCTTCCTTTATCTCACCTTGCATATTGGATTTCTTACTAATATCATAGAGATGGGATGGTAGAATAAACAGAGCTTCGAATAGAGATGATACAAGAGAAAGGATTACGACCAAAGGAATCACTCGGATGAATTTTCCGAAAATTCCTGTCATAAAAAGCATCGGAGCAAAGGCAGCAACCGTTGTTGTGATGGTTGCAGTAACCGGTGCAACTACTTCTGTTGTTCCTCTTAGTGCTGCTTCATAGGCTGGAACACCTTTCTCAATATAGCGATATACGTTTTCGCATATAATAATTGCATCATCTACAATGATACCAATAACAATGATTAGACCTAACATGGAGATCAAATTCAAGGTTACACCTAAGTAGTTCATAGCAATAAATGCCATTCCGAAGGAAATAGGAATCCCAAGAGCTGTCATGATTGCCATTCTCCAACCAAGGAAAACAAACAATGATGCAGTAACCAATATCAATCCAGTAACAGCATTAGAAAGCAAGACTCCCAATCTTCTTCGAATGAACTTGGATAGATCATTCACGAATGCAACACTCACATCTTCTTTATAGGTCAATAGAAAATCATCTACTATCGCTTTCGCCTCATCAACGACAGTTATCGCATCCGCCTTTTCTCTTTTTACAACTGTGAGAGCTATGGTCGTAAAGCCATTTGCTTTATCCAAGTATTCACTTTCCACAAAATCTTCTGAAACCTTAGCAACATCTTTTAGAAGAATCGATCTACTTGCATCATTGGTACGAATATAAACTTTTTCGATTTCTTCTGGTTTGTCGAATTCCCCAACCGTTCTTACGATAATTTCTTTGTTCGAACCTGTAATGTTTCCACCAGGGAAATTTATATTTTTATTCTTCAGAGCTGTAACGATCTGTGTACTTGAAATTGAAAGAAAACTCATTACTTCAGGCTTTAGATCAACATGCATCTCTGCATCATTCCAACCTCGTTTTACAATTCGAGCAACGCCTGGTAAGTTCTTAAGCCTTTCTTCTAATATCTTTGCGCGATCTTTTAGTTCTTTTTGCGTGAGGACAACTTTGCCGTCTTTTGTATTTGCAGAAATATCCAATTCAATTACAGGCTGTCTTGCTGTGGTAATTTCGGTTACCAAAGGATCTTCTGCGTCATCGGGAAGATCGGTAACACGGTCAACAGCAGATTTGATATCATCTACTACTTTGTCGGTATCACTCACATTGGGATCTATTGTGATTATGATTCCAGAACGATTTTCGAGTGATGCGGATCTGAATTCTTTGAGTCCATCCACTTCTAGAATTGCATCTTCCAATGGTTTGGTGACTAGCTTTTCTACATCCGCAGGCGATGCTCCCGGATAGATAGTGGTTACAGAAACTATATCGAAATCTATATTGGGAAATGCTTCCCGATTCATAGTAGTTGCCGTAAACGCACCTACCATTAGTATTAGAATGGTCAATAAATTAACAAAAATACTTTTGTCTAAAAAATATTGTATAAGGCCAGATCCCATCGAGTCGTCCTCTTAAATTTTAAAAAACTTCTTAATCTAATTCTTTGCCAAGTGTATCGATTTCTTCATTGTAGCCAAATAACTTGGGACTCTTCAGACGATCTACATACAAAACACCAAATAAATGATCACATTCATGTTGGAGAACAATAGCTTTGTATCCAGAAATTTCTTCTGAATATTCATTGAACTTCTCATCTCTCCAGGTCATTCTAATTCGGTTAGGTCTTTCGACATAACCTCGCATTCCAGGAACAGACAAGCATCCTTCCCAGAATCCATCTGTATCATCGGTTAGGTGTTCGATAACAGGGTTGAGAATAATTTGTTGCGGAACTTCAGGAGCATTTTTATAACGAGTCGGTTCTGGTTCATTTCCGATTACAACAATTTTCTTAAGTATCCCAACTTGTGGTGCAGCAAGTCCTACACCGTCGGCATACTTCATTGTTTCAAACATATCACGGATCAATTTTTTGAACTCTTTTGTATTTACTTCATCTTCAGTGACATCAGCGCTGGTTTGTCGGAGAAGCGGGTTCCCAATTCTTAGTATTTTCTTTATTGGCATAGTTACTTACCTAAACCTTAATTAGGCCGGACCAAATTTTGTCCTTTTTTACTTTGTATTCTTCGCACACGGTCTTTAGGAGCAATTTTTTTCCAGCCATAGATTTTTTGATTCCATCCCAAGTCGTATTAGCCAAGCTATTGATTTCTAAATTTGTAAAGTTCTTTTGGAGTAATAAGGATGATTTAGCAAAACGTTCTGAATTGGGCTGGGATCGAAATACGGTAAATGGAAAAGGGTAGATTGGCTTCTGCTTTTCTTGAATCGTTGCGAGATGGTGGGCGATGGGTTGGATTTCCAACCATTCGAAAAAGTGGAATCCTTGTCTTTTCCAGAAACTTTGGCTGATTTCGATAAAATTGCCGACTCGACCGGACGAATCCAATTCTGGATTAAAAAGAAAACAACGTTTGAAAAGGTTGAGATTGCTAAGAAATACTTGATTCCAAAATGAGAAACTGAAGCCCGATGCAACCATAACCTTTTCCATGGGTGTTTCAAAAAGCAGAGGCCAAAGTTCATTTCTTCCCGCTTCTTTGAATTTTTCTAGAACAATAGGGCGAGTCCAATGTTGCCATTCTGGTAAGTAAATATATTTTACTGAGAACAATTCTTCTAGAGGCTTGCCAAGTTCTCGAAGAGTTTGTTTGCTATCTAGTAGATCTTGGAAGATGAAGACTTCATTTCCTTCCGGAAGACCTCTACGTTCATAAGAGAATATCATAAGTAGTCCAAATAAAAAAGAATTTGACGAAAAAGACAGGTTTTAGAAAGATTTGGGGAAGGTTTGTGGAGACGAGGGGAATCGAACCCCTGACCTTTTGAATGCCATTCAAACGCTCTCCCAACTGAGCTACGCCCCCGCATCATGACACCAAGATTTCCAAGTTGGGGGGGCTGTCAAGATTAGTTTACAAATAACAAGGATACGCAAATGTCTCAGGATAATATTGAGGAATTAAACAAAAAAATTAGAATTCAAAATGATATAATCAAAGGCTATGAAAAAGTCTTGAGATTGAATGAAGAAGAGTTAGCGAATTCCGATGAGATCATTCGTATGTATGAACAAATAGTAGATTATTCGCGAGTAGAATTGAAGAATGCTCAAGAAACTATGCAAGCAAACCAAATTGTTTCTACTCTTTCACGAGATGAGCTAATGGGAGCTTTGGATAAAATCAAAGCACTCGAAGAAGCTAACAAGAAATTGAGAGAGGAATCTTTAAAGTTCGGTAGAACCTCTTAAAAAATTTTGGATTCAAATATTCGCAATTCGCTGATTATAACTTCCGAAACTGGTAAACTATATGTTCGCCAAGATCAGAAGTTAGCTGAAATTCTACAATTTATTCTTCACCAAGCAAAGAGGTTGGTTAGCGCCGTTGGTGGAGCCTTCTACTTGGTTGATGAGACAGGTAAGCTGCAAAGATATGGTAGCCCGAAGCACCTAACAATATCAGACTCGATTGCAAGACATGCATTTAAGCAAAGAAAAAATCTCTTACTTAAGAAAAATGCAAAATTCAAATCTTCGGGGGAAGTCCTCCCCGAATCTTACATGGCTTGCTTTCTTGGCCAAGACACAGGTTTTTTTGACTTGGGTGTCTTCATACTGGAAGAAATCAATCATTTTGAAAATTTCTCAAAGCAAGATTTCGAACTTATCTCATATTATTGCTCCAATCTAAGTTTACTTCTTCGTGATTCTGGATTATCTGATGATAGAGAAGACGTTCTCACATCACTACTAACATCTGTTTTACTTTTAGTCGATAACTCCAATATCCATCAAAAAAACAACCGCCTAGAATACCAACTCGAAGAAATCATTCGTGTATCAGGACTGATCAACTCATCCTTAGAACTGGGTAAATTATTGGAATCCATCATGCAAAGTGCCAAAGCTGTTTTTCGAACAGAAGGAAGTTCACTTATGCTTGTGGATCCAACCAAAGAATTCCTCTATTTCCAAGTAGTCACCGGTGACAAAAAAGATCAGATACAGAAAATCAGAGTTCCTATGGGTCAAGGAATCGCTGGAACAGTTGCTATAACGAAACAACCGATGATCATCAATGATGCAATTCGAGATCCTAGAGTTTTTCGAGAAGTAGATGAAGCATCCAATTTTGTGACTCGGAATATTTTGGCTGCACCGCTTGTTGTAGAAGATGAAGTTATAGGAATTATTGAAGCGATCAATACGATTGATCGAAACCATTTCACTCAGGCTGACTTAGAATTGTTTCTGAGCTTTGCTACATCTTGCGCATTGGCAATTCAAAAAACTCGATTGCTTGAGAATCTTGAATCAACCAATATCAATCTTCAAGAAAAAGTGAGAACTCTTGGATCCCTTTTTGAATTGGGGCAAGCTGTAATGGAATCCCATACAGAATCTGATCTTCTCAGGCATGCAAATAGTATCATTTCCACAGAAATGGAATCTTCCATTGTAGCTACTTTGCTAGTCGATCGCAAGAAACTTACAATTGATGTAACCGCTCTAGTTGAAGGACGCGAAGAAGAAATGAAAGAAGATTTCATACGAGATTCAATCGTTGTAGAATCCATCATATACAATAGAACAGTAGTTAGCATTGAAGGGTTGAAAGACGGGGTTGTCGATCCACTGGATTTGGAATTTGTAAAGGGGTCTCATATTCTTTTGCCTCTTTCAACTTCAGGTGAGAAACCATTTGGAGTAATTTGCATTTCTGGTAAAAAGACAAATGGTCCCTTTGACGAAACGCATCTTCGTTTACTCAAAACAATTAGCTCACAGATCATCAAAGGTTATGAGAATCTAAAACTCAACCAAGAAATGATCGCGAAAAAAGCGATCGAAAAAGAAATCGAAATCACAAGAAATATCCAACAAAACATTCTTCCGACTGTCGGATCATCCAATTCCAATTTTGACTTAGGTGTTAAGTCGGTCGCCGCTAAGGAAGTGAGTGGAGACTTCTTTGATATACATAAATATGATGATGGTCAATTCTCCTATCTAGTAGCGGATGTTTCTGGGAAGAGCCTACCAGCTGCTATTTTTATGGCTATCTCTTCTTCTATCATTCGAACTCTCGCACGGAATCATTTGCTAAGTCCTGATGAGATTCTTACACAAGCGAACACTTTGATCTATGAAGATTCCCAATCGGGAATGTTTGTAACATTATTTTATATTCATTATGATCCAGTAACAATGGAGATTCAATACGCCTCTGCCGGACACAATGACCAGATATGGATCAAGAATGATAATACCTATGAACTCCTCAAAGGAAAAGGTGCTCCACTCGGCGTTGTTCCTTTGGGAAATTACAAAGGTGGAAGAATTAAGGTTGCACCTGGTGAATTATTTGTAATATATACTGATGGAGCCATTGAAGAGAAGAATGGCGAAGATGAAGAATTTGGTTTAGAAAGATTTATTCAGGAAATCATTTCAAGAAAGCATCTAAAAGCACAAGAAATCATAGAAGATTTATACAATTTAATTGTTGAATATGCAGAAGGTGCGGAGCAGTTTGATGATTTTACGGTTATGATCTTGAAATTTGATGATGATTATCAATTCCAGAGGATTTTTCCCGCAAACACTCAGCAGGTTCCGAAAATTCGTGAATTTGTAGGAGATTCATTGCGAGGTCGAAAAATCGATGAAATGATCATAGATGATATTTTGCTCTCCATTGATGAAGCTGCAACGAACATTATTTTGCATGGATACAAAGGTAGTGATAGAAAGAATCAGACAGTAGAATGCTCATTATTTCTCAGTGAGAATTTATGTAGGCTTCGTTTGGTTGACTATGGCAATGAATTTCTGAGACAAGAAGTCAAACCTCCTTCGGTTGAGGCAAACCTTCGTGGAGAAAGAAAGGGTGGATTCGGAGTCTACCTGATGGAGAAACTCATGGATAAAGTTTCTTATAAAAGGGATGCAGATTCCAATGTTTTAGTCTTAGAGAAAAATTTGAATTAAGGTATTGAGATGGAATTTCAGAAAGAAATTATAAAAGATAATAAAGTTTTAAAAATAATTGGAAATATGGACGTTCACAATATTCATAAAGCAGAGAAATTGCTTATGGAAGAGTTTCGCAAAAAAGACTGTAAACATTTGATCATTGATCTAACCAAAGTGGATTTCGTATCATCGGCTGGACTACGTGTCATAGTTGCAGCTCTTAAGATCACGAACGAATTAGAAATCACTCTCTCACTCTCAGGTCTCAATTCATCAGTGCAAAAAGTTTTTGAAATCGTTGATATGAACTCCATGTTTCGAATCAGAAAAACCTACGAAGACGCTTTAGTCTAAAAAATCTCTTTCCATTTTAGCCTTTTTAGAAAGTCTGGAAGTAGAATTCAATCCAAGACTTGCTGGTAATACAATGGAAAACCAAACTTATTCAATAGAAAATCCTTTTAATGGAGATTCCGAGAAAGTAGATTCTGTATCGAAAAGAGGTATCTACGAAGATGCTTTGGACATGGGAAATGATCTCGTTTCAAAGCCATTTGTTGGAGGCGGCGAGGATCGTATCCGAGTTCAGCATTCTAAACATAGAATGACAGTATGGGAACGAATCAAAGTTCTCACAAACGAAGAGCCAAATATACTATACCAAAACTGGGGTCCCAATTTAGACGGTGCCTCAATTATCACTGGAATCATTCGAGTGAATGGCCGTGACGTTGCCATCTATGGTCATGACTTTACCCTTCGTGCAGGCTCGATGGATGCAACCAACGGTAATAAATTAGCCAGACATATTCTTATGGCAGGCGAGCATGGAATTCCATTGATTGGAATGAATGACTCAGCGGGTGCCTATGTTCCAGCAGGCGTCGGTGGATTGGATGGTTACTCCGATGCATTTACAGCACTTCGCAAGATCAGCGGAAGAGTTCCGAGCATAATGCTTATGTTTGGTTTCAATGCTGGAGGTGGAGCGTATCTTCCAAGACAAGGTTCTTTCATGATTCAATGTGAGAATACTTTTTTTGGTCTAACTGGTCCAGGCGTAGTCAAGTCTGTACTCGGTGAAGATATTTCCGCAGATGATCTTGGCGGACCCAAAGTCCATGGACAGAGCGGGGTGGTTGACCTTGTTACAAATGATGAACTAGGTTCCCTAAGAACTGCTATACGATTACTTTCCTACCTTCCTGATAATAATGAAACCAATGCACCATTTTATCCAACAAGCGATCCAGTAGATCGTTTCACTTTCGAAGAGGATATTCTATTTCGCAAAACTTTTAACTCACCAACGGGTATGAATACACCTTTTGATATTACATTGTATCTCCAACAGATATGCGATCATGGTGAGTATTTTGAACTTCAACCGCAGAGAGCTAGAAATATGATTACTGCTTTCGGAAGAGTTGGCGGACATGTTGTAGGATTTCTTGCAAACAATTCTGCTGTTTCGTCGGGACAGATTGATATAGGTGCTGCACGAAAAGGAACAAGATTTGTTCGCTTCTGCAATCTTTACAATATCCCTATGATTTTTCTTGAAGATACAACAGGTTTCTTACCTGGAAAAGATCAAGAACACAATGGAATTGTATTGGAAGGAAGAAAATTGTTGGATTCCATCATTGACTTGCGCACTCCTCGTATGACTCTGATTATCCGAAACGCCTTTGGTGGAGCTTACGCATCTTTTAACTCCTATTTCACGGGAGCGAATCTTGTTTTTGCACTTCCTACGGCAAGGATTGCTGTTATGGGTCCTGCCGGTAAAGAATACGTTTACAAAGATGAGAATGGAGCAATTCTCAAAGAATACAAAGCAAATCTTTCTAAGGGAATGTCTGTGGATGAAGCGAATAAAATTCGTGACGAGAAATTTCTAGCCCTTTCGCAGAAATACGAAAAGGAATTGATGAATCCAAAAGAAGCTCTTTCTCTCGGATCGGTTTCGAGTATAATCATTCCAGGTAATACAAGAAAGACTCTTTCCAAAAACTTAAATTATCTAATGAACCATTACAAACCAAGTGCAATGGGTGGAATTCAAAGGGAGTTCGAATAAGACATGCTTGATCAGAAATTAAATAGAAAAAAAATCCACGAGGCAAGTTCTCCTTGGGTAGCATCCTTTACTTTAACAGGAATTAAATGTTTGATCGTTTGCCGAGGACCTGTTCGAAAGGAAGCGATTGAAGTTTTCAAAGAATCAGGAGTCGCTGAATACGGAATTCTGCTTTCTGAAAAGGATTCGATTGTATATCCTAAGGCGCTTGCGCCCGAGCTCCGGGATTTTGAATTCCCAGACAATGTTCATCGCGTTCCAGACTATATGGGTTCTGGTAAAGATGAGAAAATGGAGAGAATCAAACAGATCATTGATATTGCTGTATCCAATGGATACACTCATATATTTGCAGGCTACGGATTTATGGCGGAAGATTCAGAATTCATCGAAGCCATTGAACAATCGGGCGTCACTTTTATGGGTCCTTCATCCCATGTTGCTAAGGAAGCTGGCGCAAAAGACGAAGCGAAAAAACTTGCTCGTTCTCTAGGAGTTTCGGTTACTCCAGGTTTAGACAATGTTACTGCACTTGCTTTGGTTCGTAAGCTGAATGGATCCAAAGATGCTCTAAGTAAGCTCGCTAAAGAAAATTCGTTGGAATTTTCCTATGATGATAAGATTTCCATTGAAGAGAATGCAGAAAATCTTCTACAGAAAAGTTATACTAAATTGATCGAATTGGTTACAATTGCCGATTTGCAAAAAGAAGCAGAAATTGGAACAAAGGAAATTTGGAAAGATTTTCCAGGCAAAAGAATTCGCTTCAAATACATTGGTGGTGGCGGTGGAAAGGGACAGCGCGTTATTCAAACATTAGAAGAAGTTCCTTCAGCTGTTATGGAAATTTTGGCAGAGTCAAAAGTTGTAGCTCCTGGTTCCAATCGAAACTTCCTCATCGAATTGAATATTGAGAATACTCGCCACAACGAGATTCAATTGATAGGAAATGGAGAGTGGAGTTTATCTCTAGGTGGTCGTGATTGTTCCGTGCAGATGCATGAGCAGAAACTTTTGGAACTATCACTCACTCAAGAACAGCTCAAATCAGAAATCGAAGACTATTCCAAATCGAATCCAAAAAAAGCAGAGATTCTAAAACAAGATCTACAATGTCTATCAGAGATGGAATCACAAGCGGAAGTTTTTGGAAAAGCTGTGAGACTTGATTCTGTTTCTACATTTGAATCAATCGTTGAAGGAACCAATCATTTCTTTATGGAAATGAATACAAGGATTCAGGTTGAGCATCGAGTTACAGAGATGGCTTACCGATTGAAGTTTACCAATCCAAATGATGTTAATGATTATTTCTATTTGGATTCTCTTATTGAGGCAATGGCAATGCTTTCTGTTCACGGTAAGAAAGTTCCAAAACCCGAGAGAGTGATTCGAAATATATCTGGTGCAGAAGTGCGAATCAATGCAACGAATAGAAGTCTTCAACCTCACGCGGGTGGGATTATCAATAGTTGGTCGAGCGTTCATTCCGATGAGACTCGTGATGATCAAGGAATAGGAACAAGAAATCCTGATACAGGAGCATTTGTTCACTATCATCTCGCGGGCGCCTACGATTCGAATATTGCTCTTCTTATTACGCATGGTGTGAGTCGCAAAGACAATCTCGAAAGGTTAGCAAATATTATACGATGCACGGAACTTCGTGGAGTAAATCTAGAGACCAATCTTCAAGTTCATTATGGACTTGCATCTTGGATCCTTGGTAAAGATGCAATGTTCAAACCGTCCACACAATTTATGACATCTTATCTTGCTGGAGTAGGTGCTCTAGAGTCGATCATTCGTGATCTAGATTTGAATATTTTGTGGAATGAAATGACTTCGAAATTGGATGCTGCTGGTAAATCTATTCTCAAGAAAAAAGAAACTTTGATTTTGCGTCCTCTAGAAAGACTTCTCTCTAACCCTCATGTTCTCGCTGGATTCTTAGGACTCTATGATGGAAGATATTGGAAGATTGATTCTGGATCGATTCAATTTCTAGAGAACCCAATTTCTATCTTGGACAAATTGTACCATTATTTGCATCTAGAAGATAGAAATAATGCTCCATCTTCTGAGAAAATTTGGGATCATGATGAGAAATTTCTTTCGCAAGCAAGAAACTTTTACGCTGAATTAGATAATCGTAAATTAGCGAATTCATGGTTAGAATTAGATAAATTGCTAGGTGGCAGTTCAGCACCAAAGGGTATCGACTCTTCTTTATGGAATAAAATCACTGAGTCCCATAGAGGATTTCAATTGGGAATGTACATTCTAAAATTGATTCCAAATCTAAGCAATAAATCTGGATTCAACAAAATTGGTGTAGATGATCATCTAAACGAAGTAGTTCCCGAAGAATTCAAAACACCTAAGTCTCGTGATGCTTTTATTAAAGTTTTGTCTCCACCTCCGAAAGCAAGCAGTGATGAGATCATTGCACCTATGGGTGGAATGTTCTATGCAAGAGAAGCTCCTAATCTTCCACCACTGGTTTCCGACGGGGATCACTTCAAAGCAGGGCAACCTTTGTTTATCATTGAAGTGATGAAGATGTTCAATAAGATATCTGTTCCTTTCTCGGGCAAAATTGAGAAAAATCTTATGGCTGACGCTGATGGAAAGATTATTTCGAAGGGACAAACAATTTTCAAAATTGTTCCCGATGAACTGATCAAAGAAGAATCGATTGAAGAAATCACAGCTAGACGTAAGAAAATCAGTTTGGAACTTGTGAGTGACAATTAATTCCTTAATGATTACAAATTCTTTATAAACTTGGATTTTGGATAGTTTAGAGATACTTTAAACTCTGAACTATCCTTTTCTTATTCAAAATCTTTCGTTTATAAAATCGCAAATAATTAAATCTAAATAGAAATCGTTGATTTTGAAATTTATTATTTTTTTTATAGTCATCCAACTATGAATTAATTTATTTCACGGTAGATTTCGTCAAGTGATACAATTTTATCAACTGCTCCTTTACGAATCGCTTCTTTTGGCATTCCAAAAACCACACAAGACTCTTCATTTTGTGCTACCGTAAAAGCTCCTGCCTGTCTCATTTCCAGAAGGCCTGCTGCACCATCATCTCCCATTCCTGTCATGATGATTCCTTTGGCGTTCTTACCAGCCTCCCTAGCGACTGAGCGAAAAAGCACGTCTACTGAAGGTCTGTGTCGATTTACCAATGGGCCGTCACTAACAACTGTCATGTATTGAGCGCCCGATCTTTTGATTTGTAAATGTTTGTTACCTGGCGCAATCAATGCTTCACCAGGCAAAATTCTCTCCGAATCGATTGCCTCTCTCACATTCAGATCGCATATTTCATTGAGTCTTCTTGCGAAATTCTTGGTAAATACTTCTGGCATATGTTGAACAATTACTATTCCTGGAGTTTTAGTTGCATCCAACTTAGAAAGAACTTGTTCGAGAGCAATCGTTCCGCCAGTGGAAGTTCCAATGGCAATTATAGTTTCGGTCGCTCGTATAGAAGATAGACCTGATTTCTGAAAATCAGAATGTGCAATATTTGATAACTTTTTGGATTCGCGTCGATCGGTTTTTTTTCTATGATTTGCTAAGTTTGAAGAAGCGGCAGCCTTAATCGCATCAATGATTTGTATATAGCTTTCATCAAGAAAACCCTTTAGTCCAATTTTGGGTTTTGTTATGATTTCTAATGCGCCTTCTTCCAGAGCAATAAATGTAGTATCAGAATTTTCTTCGGCAAGAGTTGAACAGATTACAATTGGTGTAGGCCGCTCTGCCATGATTTTTTTTGAGAAAGCTGATTCCATCCATTCTAGGCATTTCGATATCCAGAACGATTACGTCGGGCCAATGGGAAGTCATTTTATCCATAGCGAATATCGGGTCTGGAGCCACACCTATTAAATTAATATCTGGATCTTTCTTGAGATATTCGCCTAATACTTGCCTTACGATTGCTGAATCATCTACTATAAATACGTTGATTTGTTTTTTCATAAACTCATGCTAAATTAGATTTCGATTTTCTTGTTTTCCATCCAAACTTCTCCATCCCAGATTGTTAGAAATACCTTCCTATGCTGATTGCCACCAAGATCTTGACCTACAATGGGAATCTTATTTTCTTCTAGTAGATTTCTAATGAAAACTATATTCTTCTTACCAATACTAAATTTATCTTCGTAGTTGGACAAGATCTCTTTTTCTTCATCAGAAACATAGATTTTATCAGTTTTCTTGGCAAAAGCAAACATGTCGGCTCCGCCAAAGATTTTTGCATGGTATTCAGAGATTTCTGTTCGAAAAGATTTTGCCGATTTTTTGAATTGTTCGAAAGATTCATCTGCGTATTTGCCTAGAGCTTCTGATTCTTGGGATAAAATTGCTGATTGGGATTTGGTCTGTGAATTAGAAACTGAAATAATTGTTGAATTAGATAAGATTTTTCTTGTTGGCAAAATAATATGAGCCATTCCACCAATTAAACGAGTTGGATGCCACAAGATTAAGGCTACGCAAGAACCAAGCAAAGTTCTAAATCTATACTCTCTTGTCCCAAAATAATAATCACCCGGATTTAAAAAAATATCACGAACGAGTAATGGTGAGTCTATTTCCATAATTTTAATTAAAAATATCTATAATATTGTAATATAATTACTTAGTTGAATAAGCGATTATACTACAAAGAAATTAATTCTTAAGACTATCGCATTCTCTTTTCTAGAGTCAAAAATTTGCATAGATAAAAAACTCATTGAAGAGCCTCAGAATTATTTTCTATGATTGTTTTATCATCCGTCCATTCATTCAATTCTGTAATATCTAAAACACGATCAATGTTTAGAATTATAACAAATTTCTCATCTAGTTTTCCAATTCCTTCCACAAATTCTACTCGAAGAGTAGATCCAAAACTCGGAGCGGGTTCAATTTCTGGAATATCAACAACTTCATTAACAATATCCACCAAAACGCCAACTTCTATTTTAGTTTCTTCCACATTGGATTCAAAAATAATAATACAGGTTTTCCGATTAATATTGGTTACTTTACCAAAAAATCTATAATTGACATCCACCACGGGCACTACATTGCCTCGAAGATTGATCACACCTGGAATGAATTTAGGCATCATAGGAACTCTTGTGATCTCTGTATGCTCAATTATCTCTTTGATCTTAAGTATGGGAAGACCAAAGGTTTCCTTATCTAGTAAGAAAATAAGATATTGATTGTCTTCCTTAGTCTTACTCACATTGGTCTCCTAAAATTTAGAGAAACCTTCTGAGGTATCAGAAGATTTAGTTTGGCTTGACTCATAACTTGCATTCTCACGTTCTCTTGATGAGTCTTTGGATTGAATCGTTTTTCTTGAGGTTCCAATCTGGCCTTTGGACTTAGCACCCTCTAATTGAAAAAATGATACTGTCGTCATAAGTTGTGATGCTTGAGATTTAAGTTCTTCTGCAATTGCTGCAAGTTCTTCTGAGGCAGAAGCAGACTGTTGTGATACTTGATCCAATTGAGTCATAGCTTTATTCACTTCCATTACTCCAGTAGATTGCTCAGAACTAGCCGCTGAAATTTCTTGTACGAGGTCAGCTGTTTTGTTGATAGCTGGAACGATTTCATTGATAAGTTTTCCAGCAGATTCTGCGATCTGAACAGATCCAGAGGCTAGGGAAGATATTTCATTTGCAGACTTTTGGCTTCTTTCTGCAAGTTTCCTTACTTCACTTGCAACAACCGCAAATCCTTTTCCATGCTCACCTGCACGTGCAGCTTCAATTGCTGCGTTTAATGCAAGTAAGTTGGTTTGATAAGCAATATCTTCAATTATAGAAATTTTATCAGCAATTTGTTTCATCGCTTCCACGGTATTGATCACTGCTTTGCCACCTTCTGCAGCTTCCTTCGCCGATTTCGTAGAAATGGACTCTGTCTGTTTTGCATTTTCAGCGTTCTGATCTATACTTGCAGTCATTTCTTCTAGGGAAGCACTTGTTTCTTCAACGCTTGCAGCTTGTTCACTTGCACCTTGTGATAGAGTCTGTGCCGTGGATGTAACTTCTTCTGCTGCATTCAGAAGAGTTGTAGTTTTGGTTTTTACATCACCAATGATTTCTTCTAATTTACCTACTGTATTGTTTACATATTCTTTGAGTTCACCAAAAGTTCCTTCATAATCATCTACAATTTTTGCGGACAAGTCACCTTGTGATATTTTGGCTAAAGCACTGAGAACATCACCAAGTCCTTTGGCAGAAATATCGAGAAGCTGATTTACACCTTTGCTTAATATGAGGAAAAAATCTTCTTTACCTTCCAGTTTTGCACGTCGTGTAAAATCACCACGACCCGCACCTTGGATGATCGAATCAATTTCATTCTGAACGGCTACTTGATTCGTAACATCCGCCCATTCCACAACAGATCCTAGTCTTTCACCACCTTCACTGATGATTGGATTGGCAATCAATGTAAAATGTCTTCCGCCGATTGTTATCGCAGAACGAAAAGTTGTCGAAAGCCCTTTAAGAATTCCTCTTTGATGATCTGGATTTTTATGGAATGAATCAATATTTGAACCGATGAGTTTATTTGATTCAAAAATTCTAATATCTTTACGAATATCTTCTTCGCCTTGTTTGAACATTTTCACAATTGATTTGTTCATGTAAATTACATTGAGGTCAGCGTCAGCCATCATGATATTAGTTGATACATTATCTAAGGCTGTTTTGATTCGAATCATTTCATTTCGATCTTTGATTTTTGTAATCGTATCTGATAGAATGGTAGATAAATATTTGAAAGCTTCGAGGCGACTTGGAGACAATGATTCTAGTCTCTCCATAGTAAAAAAATCCATAGTTCCATGAACTTCTCCACTAATGATAATAGGGAAGGCGATTCCCGATTTTACTCCAGCCTTTCTTGCGGATGGGGCTCTTGAGCAGTCTTGGAGTTCTGCTAAATCTTGAACAAAAACCAAATCTCTATTTTTCCAAGATCTACCATTGAGTCCAACGCCTTCCTTGAATCTGGAAGCTTCAGATGCTTGCTTGAACTCGTAACCTATATTGCCCGAATCTACTGCCAATCTGAGCTCTTTTTCTTTTGGATCTACAGTCCAAAATGAGCCGTACCCCCAACCAAATCCTTCACGTATTTTATCCAAGGCAATCTGCAAAGCTTGGTTCTGATCTGTCTGTGCTCCAAGTAAATCGATAAGTTCGGAAATTACTTTATTACTCGTTATCTTATCATTCAAAGATTCTAATACACTATTAAAGGAAGTTTTTACAATTCCTATCTCATCATGACTGGATATCTCAAGTCTTTGATCAAGCTGACCATTTGCGAGATTTTCTAGAGTTATTAAACTGGTTCCTATTGATTTCCGAATTCCGTTATAAATCCATAGCATTGATAAAAGAGTTGCAAGAATAATGAAAATTCCAAAACCAATTATAGATGATTCTATTAGCATAAGAAGATCGTCTTGTTCAACACTTGATTTAGAAATTTCTTGTTTAATTGCGGTGCGAAACGAGAATAGAGAATCTTTTAAGCTGTTAATTGAAGGAAGTAGATCATTTTGTATTCCTCTTTTTGCTTTGTCGAGTGAATCTACACTTCCTTCCGTTGCAAGAATTGCATTCAATGCATCTACTACTTTTTGTTTCGAAATCTTCAAACTCGAAACTGTTGCGATGTGCTGGTTTCCTTGGTTTGAAGTTAAACGACTGAGGTTCTCAAAACTTGTATCTGAATCCATAAGAATTGTTTTGGATAATTTTATACTTGAAAAGGAAGAAGCGGGATCTACAGATAATGCAGCATTCAATAGATAGCCTTCAGCTTTTGCATTGTTATCAATCAAACCATTTACAGTATTCAGCAATTCTTTTTCTGTGTTGACTTGATTATTTGCTGATTCCCCAGTTCTTATTATTGAATACTTTATATACGCAACCATTGTAATCATTATAACTGTCAAAAGTATAAAAACGATACCCAGTTTCATTTTAATTGTTAGAGCTTTCATGGTTGATCATCCATCCTTATTTCATTATCAAAAAACATATTACGCTAATTCCATTTCCTGAGCTTCTTTTAGGGAATTGTGAAGATTGGGAATATCCAAAATCAAAGCAATGCTTCCATCACCTAATGTTGTAGAGCCGCCAATTCCTCGAATTCCCTCAAATACTTTTGCAAGAGGTTTAATTACTGTTTGTATTTCACCATACAGCTTATCTACAACCAATCCAATTCGAATACCTTGAAATTCTGTAATTACAATATTTTCCCTCTGTCCGAGGATCTTTTCTTTGTGGAAAAATTCATCTAAGCGTACAAAAGGTAACACTTTGCCACGTAGATTGAAAAAATTGCCCGATTGATCGATTGTTCTATTCTCGTCTGCGAATTCGACACATTCACGAACCATATCTAAAGGAATCACATATAAATCCTGACCCATTCCTACAAGAAATCCGTCGATAATTGCAAGTGTGAGTGGGAGGCGGATTGTAAATTTTGTTCCAAGATTTGGTTTACTTTCCACATCCACGGAACCCCGCAGTGCTTCAATATTCTTTAATACAACATCCAATCCAACTCCACGTCCGGAAATATTGGTGATCGTATCGGCAGTAGAGAAGCCAGGATGAAAAAGCAATCTATGAATTTCGCTTTCATTTAATATTTTATCTTCAGCTACAATTCCCTTTTCAATTGCCTTAGCCAAAACTTTGGATTCGTTGATTCCTCGTCCATCGTCCCAGATTTCAATCACAATCGAACCGGTATCATGAAATGCATTGAGATGAAGATTTCCTGTTGGATTCTTGCCTGCTTTTTGCCTTTCTTCAGAAGTCTCTAAACCATGATCTATCGCATTGCGAACAATATGAACCAATGGATCAGAGATTCTCTCCACAACAGATTTATCCAATTCTGTTTCGCCACCGCTCACATTCAATTTCACTTTCTTACCAGTCGTCGATCCAAGATCTCTTACAATTCTATGGTATTTGTTAAAACTATCTCCAATTGGAACCATTCGCAATTTTAAAGAAATTTCTCTAAGCTCAGATACAAGCCTACCCACAGAATGCAATGATTCTGTTAGAGACGAATCTTCTTTGTTGGATAGTAGAATATTCAAATTTGCTTCAGCAACTACTAGTTCACCAACTTTGTTTATAAGGTAGTCCACGCGCTCTGAATCAACGCGAAGCGAACTACCTTGATTTGCAGAGTTATTTGTATTTTTGGTAGGTGTTGATTCAATTTTCGTAATACCAATCTGTGGCTGAATTCCAGTAATATCAGATTGATAGGTTTCTAGTAAAAATATCAATTCTTCACGATTGATCGTTCCACATTCAAATAGTAAATTAGAAATAAAAATTTCATCTTCAGGCAATTTACTGATATGATCTCTTAGATTTGCCATTGAAGATTTTGGTGGCAAGATTAAAATGAGTGAATCATATTCAAGAAATTCAAATGCTTTTCTGATCTCCTCTAGATTGGCATCTGATCTAAATCGGATTTCAAAACCAAGATAGCAATTTTCCGGATTCCAAATTTTCCATTCAGGAAGACTGCTCACTATCGTTTTTAAATATACAATTTCTCCGAGTTGTTTGAGGTATTTCAAAAAAGGAATTGGATCTAGTGCATTTTGGAAAATCTCAGGCTTAGGACGTAAGGATATATGGTAGGTATCTGTTTGTAAAACTGTAGAAATTTCTTCAGAATTTCCATTGCTTTCTGATATTTGTTTTATTTTGTTTTCAGCATTCCCAGTTGCAAGAAAAGGCATTAGGCCTTTCAAAATAACATCACCTTCATTTTTTTTAATATTGCTGAGAGGATTTCCATCAGCTTGCAATTTTATAATTTCTAAAAGGTAATCTTTAGTCTTAAGTAGAAGTTCAATGATCTGTTCATTGATTTTTGATTTTCCAGATCTGAGATCATCTAACAAATTCTCGACGACATGTGTGAAATCAACAATCGCATGGAATCCAAACATTCCAGCAGTTCCTTTGATGGTATGAATCGAGCGAAAAACTCCATTAATTGCATCAATATTTGTATGATCCGTTTCAAGAACTAATAAAAGATCTTCCATTTGGATCAGGAGTTCTTCTGATTCTTGTACGAAAGCGATTACAATCTCATCTAAATCCATCAATAGAATCCTTTCTTTCTACCGTACGAAAATTTGTAGTTTTCCTTCATTTCCTTGCTCATCTTAATTGAGTCACCGAAATATGCTGCAAGACCCAATAGATCAAAAGCTCCAATGATGGATTCAGTATGATTGATGATTCCCATCTCCAATCCATTGCTTGCTGACCAATTTTTACAAGATATTAGGAATTGGATCCCAGCTGTGTCAATGCGAGAAAGATTTTTTAAATCCCATACTAGTTTTTTTCCTGTAGAGAATTTCATTTCGTCAAAACTTCTTTTAGCTTCAGCTACATTATGAATTGTAAACTCAGAATCCAAAGTTACCAAATAATGATTCTGATCTTGACTAATATTCATAATTATCCTAGTAATTTAGAAATTGTAGAAAGTAAATCTTCGGGCGAGAAGGGTTTAGTTAGCCAAGCACGAGCGCCAGCTTCTAAACCAAGTTTCTTTTTATCGTCTTGTGATTCTGTCGTAAGCATAATGATTGGAGTGAATTTATGTATAGGATCTGTTTTTATACTTTTTACAAATTCAATCCCATCCATATTCGGCATATTCATATCGGATACAATCAAATCCACTTTGGTCGTTTTCAATTTCTCCAAAGCATCCAATCCATCAACTGCTTCAATGATTTCAAAAGCTGCGGTTTTTAGATGAACGGTTACAATTTTACGAAAAACTGCAGAATCATCAATAATCAAAATTTTCTTAGACACTCATTACCTCATAGTATCGGAATAAAACATTCTGCTAGAACGCAGAGCTCAACTGTATCTGACGTATGATCTTTCGCATTATGGATAAAAAATAATCCATTGTGTTTATTTAAAATATGTTCAACCATTGTAAGCCCTAAACCAATTCCAAATCTCTCGATTTTGTTCACGGCTTCCACCGGTGGATGGATACGAAAGAAAGGTTGGAGGACATACTTTTCCATATCTTCTGGAATTCCGCCATAACTATCATTTTTCACTTCATTCTTAACAGAAATAATCAAGTAGCCGCGATTAACATGAGAGTAGAAATCAATATGAGAATTCTCTTTGCAATATTTAAAAGCATTTAATCCCAATTCCTCAAAAACCATGCCCATTATATCTATATCTATATTAATTTTGCAAGGAGAATTGAGTTTAGAGAAATTAAAGTTAACCTTCTTTGAATCTAGATAAGGATTGATGATTTCACAAAAAGATTTGAGCTTGTCAACAAATTCTGCTCCAGATATTGATTTCAACTTAAGATCATAATCTAGTAGTTCAGAAACCTTATTGATTCCATTCAACATATTCTGGGTGATTTCATTATTCTCATAGAGTATAGAAAGAATTTCTGGGTCTACCGATACTCGTCCATCCTCTAAGGATTGAGAAGTTGACTTGATCATATCCACCAAAGTAGTCATCGCTCCAAAGCCTGAGCCTTGAGAAAGGGAAGTCTTTAGATTGTAGATTGAATTTTTCTCAATGGAGTCAGTACCCTTTTTGCGAAGATTCTCTTTGTAATTGAGCCATTCTAATTGACTGCGGAGTTTATTGCTCTCCATCTGATTCAAATTTTTTTCTACATCTTTAAGGTAACGGAATTCTAGAGCTTTATTCAGTGTTTTTTGGAAAACTTCCGGAAAAATGGGTTTGATAATATAATCAAACACTCCTTTCTTCATGATCTCTATAATGGTCTCTGTGCTATCGAGAGCTGTTTGAACCAAAACTATTGCTTCATTATCAATTTCTTTTAGTTTGTCGATGAATGTGTTGCCATCCATCACGGGCATCATTAGATCCACAATAAATAGAGAGTATTTCTTCTTAGCTAACATCTCTAGTGCAATCTGTCCATTACCTGCAATGTCTGCTTCTACCTTCATCTGTCGAATCAGACCGAGCAGTAGGGCTTGGTTTTCAACTCTATCTTCAACGATTAGAATGGGTTCTTGAGGACGTCTTTGTTTATTCTGGTTGTTCATGGTAAATCTATTGCCTACTCACTTTAGGCTAATGGTAAAAAGAAATAAAATGTTGTATTCGAAGCATCCGAGCTGATTTCCATCCAGCCGCCCATTGCCTCAACCAATTTTTTCGTTATTGCTAAACCAAGTCCTGTTCCTTGATTATCGGCTTGCATTGGGTCATTAATTTGAATGAATTTCTCAAAAATTTTTTGCTGATTTTTTTTCTCGATTATCTGTCCAACATCTGAAATTGCAATCCCATAAAAATTTTTTCCTGATTTTTTCTTCTCATGTCCTTCAATACTAATCGTATTGTTAGAATCTGAAAATTTTACAGCATTTGATAACAAATTTAGCAATATTTGTTTGATTCGTTTCTCATCTCCTATCACCTTAATACTAGGTTCAAGAATCTGGTTTTTGATTGTAATTCCTTTCAATACTGCTTGGGATTGCATTATGTCGGTACATAAATTAATGATCGAAACCAATTGGATATTTTCAAAAAGCAAATCCATCTTTCCAGCTTCAATTTTGGATAGATCCAGGATTTCATTGATCAATTTGAGAAGATGAGTCCCCGAAGAATGAATATATTCTAAGTATTTTCGTTCATCCTCTGAATTCGGATTCGGAGTAATGAGTTGTGAGAAACCCAGTATGGAATTCAAGGGGGTTCGCAATTCATGACTCATATTCGCAAGAAAATTTGATTTTGCTAAATTGGCAGACTCTGCCTTTTCTTTAGCTTCGATTAGATCACGAGTCCTCTCGACTACCAATGACTGCAAA
The DNA here is from genome assembly GCF_028462125.1 of Leptospira sp. GIMC2001. Taxonomy (NCBI): domain Bacteria; kingdom Pseudomonadati; phylum Spirochaetota; class Leptospiria; order Leptospirales; family Leptospiraceae; genus Leptospira; species Leptospira sp. GIMC2001. The sequence goes on from NZ_CP115468.1 coordinate 2,042,351, forward strand.
TGATCTCTATGCTGTTCCACTTCTTTCAAAATTTGCGTTCTCTCTAAAAAAGCTCCGATCCAATAAGAAGCAGTCTTCATTAGAAGAATGTCATCAGGTGTCCAGACTCGCTCAGGATTGTCTTCAAACAGACAAATATAATGATCTTTGGATTGGCTCGAATAAATTCTTATCAAAATAAAAGTCTGAGTATTCCATAATTTCAAAAGTTCTGACTTAGATGGATGTTCACCGATTTCACTCGAAAGAATGGCATCTGTTTTTAGAGATTCAATCCATTCAGTAGGTAACTGAAAATGACTCGAAATTTTACTTTTTTTGTTTCTTCGAAAACAAATACTAGGTTCAAACATTCTCTCTTGGGAATTTTCTTCAATATTACGAAATAAAAAAATTCCACCGACATCAGAAAAAATATACAGTTGTTCGACGGCTTGTTCTAGCGTATCGTCCGATGGATTGGCATAGAGAAGAATCTGAGAAATTGCTGCCAGTCCAATTTCATATCGCAGCCGTTTGTTGATTTCTTTTTCCCGAATGACTTTTTCTGTAATATCTCTCTGAGTAGAAATATAATGAGTGATCTCGCCAAACTGATTTTTTACGGGCGAGATATTCCATTCAACTTGATATGAAGTTCCGTCCTTTCTGTAGTTTGTCGATTCTCCTTGAAAGGTTTTTTCTTTTAAAAGGCTCTCCTTGAGATTGCGTAAGAAAATTGGATCAGTTTTGTGACCTTGAAAAATTCTGGGAGTTTGACCAATAATCTCATCTCGGCTATAACCAGTCATTCTTAGAAAGGAAGTATTCACGTAGACAATATGTGGTCCTGGTCTATCCAATTTTCCATCAGTTATGAGTATGCTTTCCTGGCTTTGCTCAATCGCTTCTTGCAAAAGATTTAATTCATTTCGACTTGCATATTTTTCGAAGATGCTGGATATCAATCGGGCAAATTGGGTAAATAATTTTATTTCGTATTTTTCCCATTCAGGCTCAGTCGTTAAGGCTATAGTAACAATACTTTGTAATTTATTTTTAACTATAATTGGTAAATTAATTTCATGGAATTTATTACCAAGATTATCATAAGATAGACCGGGTTGACCATTCTTCAACTTGGAGAGCAATACCATAGAGTCTAAATCTTTAAAATTAAATTCAATGGATTGGGTTATTGTATCTTTACGTGAAGAAAGCTGTGGATTGAAATGCTTATTTGAAGATACCGATTCTTTAAATAGAATTGGTAATAGTTCAAAGTAATAAACGTTCTCAGCAAAGCATCCACGGTCTAAAAGCCTAAGTATTCTTGGAATCTGAGATCGAATGGAGAGCCCAGGTTCATTGGCTATTTGAAAAGAACGATTGAGAATTTTCTCATATAAATTGCGCCTTCTGTATTGAGTATTGAATAAATTTTCTCGTCCAGAATTAGATTGCCTAGTCAATTTATATTTCTCAACGTTGATTATTCCTGAATCAAAATTTTCGGTAATTTAAAGTTCATTGTATCTTCTCTAGATTCGGGGAAGAGAGAAATATCAAGACCTGTAAATTCAGCGCTCAATTTGTTGCAGATTTCATCGACAAGAATCTGCGGAGAAGATGCGCCTGCTGTAATACCAATTGTTTCAATATTATTCTCGAGTATCATTTTATGAATATCTAGCTCTTCGGCTGAGCTGATTCGAAAAGATAGAGGTTTGGTTTTCTGTGCTAATTGAAGCAGTCTGAGCGAATTAGAACTATTATTTGCTCCAATCACAATCATTGCATCTACAGCGTCTATCATTTGAGTTACAGCTTCTTGTCTTTCGGTAGTCGCATAACATATATCATCCTTTGCTGGATGTTCAACAAAAGGGAAAACTTCTGCAATTTTATCTACAATTTTTTTGGTATCGGATACACTCAGAGTTGTCTGCATTAAGTAGGTCAAAGGTTTGGACGGATCGATTTTATCTTTTAGGTCTTGTACTTCTTCGGGTGATTCCACAAGAAACATAGGCGCTTCTCCCATTGTTCCAATTGCTTCGTCATGACCATGATGGCCTATATAGATGAATTGATGGGTATCCTTGAGATTTTTTGCCTTTCTATGAACTCGAGTTACTAATGGGCATGTAGCATCTCCCACTTTCATATTTCTTTTTTTTGCTTCTTCAACAACAGCTGGTGAAACTCCATGAGCACTGAATATGACAGTTGATCCTTCTGGTGCTTCACTTAAATCCTCAATAAATTGAATTCCTCTTTTTTTCATGTCTTCAACAACTCGTCTATTGTGAACGATTTCTTTTCTAACATAAACGGGTTGTTGAGATTCTTCATGAACTTTATCTACATATGATATAGCGTATTTTACTCCAGCACAAAAACCTCTAGGATTTGCGAGATAGACTTTCTTAAGCAATGGTTGACCTCTATTGAAAAATTCTCCTAACTCACGCAAGCAGTCAATCATTTTTGAACCATAAGTGACATAGTGATTGTTTGGAGGATATGAGGTTTATTCTTTTTTCGAGAGAAAAAATGCATAATCGAAATTGAGAAATCAGACGATTTTTGATTATGTAAAGGCCACGGAAGGCCTTGTCTCTGAACTTTTTTCAGACGGATTCAAGGAGGAAACCGGATGATTATTAACCACAATATAAGCGCTATCTTCGCTCACCGCACATTGAAATACAATGATGCAATGTTAAGCAAAGATATTGAGAAACTCTCGTCAGGAATGAGAATCAACCGAGCAGGGGATGATGCCTCTGGTTTGGCTGTATCAGAAAAGATGAGAACTCAGGTTTCAGGTCTACGTAGAGCTGAGATGAACACAGAAGACGGTATGTCAATGATTCAGACTACTGAAGGTTACCTTCAAGAGACTCATGAAATTGTCCAAAGGATTCGTGTTCTTTCTGTACAAGCTGCCAACGGTATTTATACCGAGGAAGATAGACAACAGATCCAAGTTGAAGTTTCTCAGTTGATTGATGAGATCGATCGAATTGCTTCACAAGCAGAATTCAACAAAATGAAACTCCTAACTGGAGCTTTCGGAAGGTTGAATCCTACTGCAAGTATGTGGTTCCATATGGGCGCGAACATGCACCAAAGAGAAAGAGTTTATATTCAAACTATGAACACTGCTGCTTTGGGTCTTCGTAACCCAACTGTTTTGACTTTTATCTCGCTATCAACTGCAGGTAAAGCTAACTCAGTGATCGGACTTTGTGATGATGCACTTCGTGTGATCTCTAAACAAAGAGCAGATCTTGGAGCTTATTACAATCGTTTGGAGCATGCTGCAAAAGGACTTCTCAATGCGTATGAGAACATCCAAGCGGCAGAGTCTAGAATTAGAGATACTGATATGGCAGAGCAAATGACTAGCTTTACCAGATATCAAATCTTGACACAGGCTGCAAACTCCATGTTAGCTCAAGCTAACGTGAAGAACCAAATGGTCATGAGACTACTGCAATAAAATCGCCGTACAACTCTGAGGCCCGAAGAAGGAAACTTTTTCGGGCTTTTTTTTTTAATCTTGAATGATATATAAAGATAGGTCACAGATTAGATTTGGAATAATTTTAATTTGTTTATCCTTTCTAAAGAATGCAGTTCCTGTTATTCGAATATTTTCATATTCGCAGAAAGATTTAAAATCTAGATTTGATAGAAAATGGAGATTGGGTGTATCGTACCAGTGGTAGGGCATGAGCGGAGTCACTGGAGTTTGTCCATCACGAAGAATAGTATAGCGAATTTTCCAATGACCAAAATTTGGGAAAGCAATTATGACTTTTTTTCCAATTCTCAATGTTTCCCGAATGATTTTGCCCGGATTAAGAGTTTGTTGAATTGTCTGATTCAATATTACATAGTCAAAACTTTTATCCAAGTGATGAGTGAGGCCTCGATCAATGTCTCCATGGTGAACATACAATCCTTTTTCTACGCAAGAAATTACACAATTCTCATCGCGTTCGATTCCTTGGCACCTAACTCCTTTCTTACGAAGAATCTCCATAAGTTCGCCATTTCCACAACCTAAATCGAGAATCCTTTCTCCGGGCTCAATAAGGTTTTCGATAAACCGAAAATCTGGTCTGTTTTTATAAATATTACCCAGCAACTTTAATTGATCTCCGAATGATTGAGAAAACCTTGTAGAACTTTCGTCTGATCATTGCTTGGAAGTAGAAAAGAATCATGTCCTTCTTCTGTTTCCAACTCACAGTATGCAACTGGAACAGCATTCACTTCCAATGCATTTACAATTTCCCGTGATTGATAGGGAGGATAGAGCCAATCAGAACTGTAGGCAAGTATAAGAAAACGAGATTTTACTTTTGATAAAGACTGACTCAATTCCTTACCAGTTCCAAGTGAGAAGTGATCTAGAGCTTTCGTAACATAAATATAACTATTTGCATCGAACCGATCTACAAAGGATTCACCTTGATAGATCAAATAGCTTCCTACTGCAAAATCAGTGTTTTTGATATTTCCACGCGGAGGCTTACGACCAAATTTTTCTCTCATCACTTGATCAGATAAATAAGTAACATGACCAACCATCCGTGCAATGGATAGACCTTTATTGGGTTTATTGTGAATTGAGTATTCCCCATTATTCCAATTTGGATCCGCCATAATTGCTTGGCGTCCAACTTCATTGAATGCAATTTGCTGTGCAGAATGTTCGGAAGTAGATGCCATAACAATGCAATTTTTAACTTTATCTGGATATGTGACTGCCCATTGAAGAGCCTGCATCCCACCCATTGATCCCCCACATACAGCAAACAATTGTTTGATGCCAAAATGTTCAATTAATAGATTTTGTGCACGTATCATATCCACAATAGATACAAAAGGGAAGGTCGATTTATAAGCTTCATTCGTTTTTGGATTGATTGATAGTGGGCCACTCGAACCCATACAACCTCCAACAACATTCGTAGAAATTACAAAATATCGATTTGTATCAAGGGCTTTACCTGGTCCAATATAATAATCCCACCAACCTGGTCGCTTATCTCCAGGATGAAATCCAGCAGCATGAGCATCTCCCGATAGAGCATGGCAGACAAGTATTGCGTTGGATTTGCTCTCATTCAATTGTCCATAAGTCTCATACGCAATTTCCATAGGATTGACCACCTCCCCATTTTCCAAGGAGAGGCCCGGCAATTCTATGGTTTTTGTTTCGACTATTCCAATCGAATCAGTATTGAGCATTCTAAATTAGATTTTACTAAAACCCTCTTCAAGGTCGAGTAGAATATCATCAATATGTTCTAGACCAACCGATAAGCGAACAAATCCAGGAGTTACTCCCGAGCTAATTTGCTCTTCACCAGTTAGCTGTGAATGAGTAGTTGAAGCTGGATGGATGGCTAGTGACTTCGCATCTCCAATATTTGCAAGCAGGGAAAAAAGTTCCAAGCTATCAATAAATTTCTTAGCTTTTTCAAGTCCACCTTTGATTTCAAAACCGACAATCGCTCCAAACAAGTTGCGATGATGATATTTTTTTGCAATCGCATAATTCTTATCAGATGGCAAACCAGGATAAGAGACCCACTCAACTTTTGGATGTTTTTGCAAAAATTCTGCAACTTTCAATGCATTACTAGAATGTCTTTCCATTCTTAGAGGAAGTGTTTCGATGCCTTGTAGAATTTGCCAAGCATTGAAAGGCGAGATAGCGGGACCAAGATCACGCAATCCTTGCACTCTAGCTTTGATGATATAAGCAATATTCACATCACCAAATGGTTCGAATTTACCAAATACATCCCAAAACTTCAAACCATGGTAAGAAGGATCTGGATCTGTAAATCCTTTGAATTTTCCATTGCCCCAATTGAAAGTACCAGCATCAACAATGATACCGCCAATACTTGTACCATGACCGCCAAGAAATTTTGTAAGGGACTCAACGACAATATCAGCACCATGTTTAATTGGATTCACAAGAAATGGCGATGGCATAGTATTATCTACGATTAGAGGAACACCTGAATCGTGAGCAATTTTTGCTACTTTCTCAATATCAATGGTATCAAGTTTAGGATTTCCAAGTGTTTCTATATAAAAAGCTCTTGTTTTATCATTTACAGCCTTTTTGAAATTTTCTGGATCTGATGGGTCAACGAAATGAACTTTAATTCCCATCTTCGGAAGAGTATAATGAAATAGATTGTAAGTTCCACCGTAGAGTGATGCAGAGGAAACAACTTCTTGACCAGATTCTACTATATTAAGAATTGCTAATGTCTCAGCTGACTGTCCTGAAGAAGTCGCAAGGGCGGCAACTCCGCCTTCTAACGCCGCAACGCGTTTTTCCAAAACATCTGTGGTTGGATTCATTAATCGAGTGTAGATATTTCCAAATTCCTGCAATCCGAACAGTCTTGCAGCATGATCGGTGTCTTTGAAAACATAAGAAGTAGTTTGATAGATTGGTAGAGCCCGAGACGTAGTTGTTGGGTCCGGTTCTTGTCCGCCATGCAATGCGATTGTTTCTGGTTTAAAATTTCTAGCCATTGAGATACTCCGTGAGAACTTTTCCATACCATACTGGAAATATCTAGAATTTAGTCAAGGTAAATTCACTATTACAGAAATTAATTCCGTTTTCCTGGATTTTTACTTGAGGAATACAAATAAGATAAACTAGATAAATTTGACAAAAGATTCGCGGATATTTCAATATTGTCCTCTGAGAATTCGATATTTAAAGGGATGGGAACCAAATTATTTTCGCAAACAATACTATTATTGTCTATATTTTTGGTTCAATCAGTATATGCTGAGGCATGGGTTCCGACATCTAAAGCATCCAGAAAAGAAACAAGTTTCACTATGGATTACGGTGGCGTATCTAACGATAACGACTACTTTCTGCATCTATCTCCAAACTTATCTTATAATCTCAATGAAGAATTTGGATTGTCTTTATCTCTTCCTCTCAATCTCTTAATGCTTGATAACGAGCCAAAACTCGAGACTTCAAGAACCGGCCAACTTAGAGAATATGATTATAATGAGGCTGCAGATTATTTCCGAGTGATCAACTATATCTGGTATGGACAATATGAACGTGAGGCTCCGGGCAAACTCACATATTCGCTATATGTTGGAGATATTCGAGATGGTAGAATTGGACATGGAACCATTGTAAACCAATATTATAATAATGTGAGATTCGATGTTTATAATGCTGGAGTTCTTGCAGATTTTAATTCGGACTATGTTGGAGTTCAATTCTTTTCAAATTCTTTATATTCGAGAGATGTAAATGCTGCACGAGTTTATATCAAACCTCTTGCACTTGGAAGACTAATCTACCGACTCTACAATTATATAACTGTAGAATGGGAAGAAGAGGATGAAGATGATTACGAATACATAGGAATGATGCAATCCAGGGGCAATGTTGTCGATGAAGCTGGACGAAAATCTGTGATAGAAGAGGTAGATCCGTTAAAAAGGAAGCGGCGGCGACCTATTCCAAGGCAAGTCTCTAAATACAGCAAAATGGAAATCGAAGAAAATGATGCTTGGTACAATCGACTAACAATTGGTACTACAAGAAGTTTTGATAGCAATAAGCCTTATGACCTTCAATACTCACAGACTGGAATCCCTACCAGGCAAGAAAATCGCGACCTCCCCATAGTTGCAGAAAATGGAAAAGTAAATATTGAAGGATATGATATAGAATATCGTCTTTTGAATATGAAATACTGGGAATTTACTCCCTATATGGATGTAAACCGTATTCGTGAACTGGAAAATTCCGGTGGAACTCATTATGGATTTATGGCAAGGTTTGGTGATAAAGATATAAACGTCGTATTCAAGCCAGAACTCCGAAGAATGAGTAGTAATTATATACCTATGTATTTTGACTCTTTTTATGAAGTGGAAAGATTTCATGGCAACCTAACATCAACTGATCCTATGATTCCGAAATTTCGTGATGCTGAAGGAAAACCTACTTCAGGAGGTATCAGTGGATACTTTCATACATTGCTATTAAACTACTATGGCTATAGCTTAGAAGCGAGTTTTGAGAAATATGAAGGTGAAAGAAATTCACGGATTTTTCTTGCGTCATACATTCCATTAGGAAGCAATTTAACATTATCATTTTTCTATACTAAAAAAGGATTCGATGGAACAGGGGAAGCATTCAAGTTAGATGATGCAAGTCTTGGAGCTGCAGAATTGTCCCTTCCCATTGGTCCAATTCAATTGCGATTGCAGAATCTAAGACGTTGGACTTATACGGATGGAGATCCTGGATTCAAATCATTCGATGAACAACGAATTTTGATGTCATCGTCTTTTGCTTTGTAGAGTAAAAAGCACAGCTGAAACAGCATATTCGGATCTAAGAATGCAATCTCCCAAATTGAAAATCTTTACGTTCTTTTGAATAAAATTATCCAAATCATTTTCTCGAAATCCGCTCTCGGATCCAAAAAATAGATTCATTCGAATATTTTTTTCTATTGATGACGCAAAGGATCGATCTTCAATTTTACTATATAAAACAATATTTTCCATCCAAGATAGAGTAGAAGATGGATCGAAGGCTATATTGATCGTCGATTCCGATTCGATTTCAAACTTATCATCATCTCTTCCAGAACGATATGAATCGATCTTGACAATTGGAATCATATATGAACCTGTTTGTTCCATACCGGTCATTACTTCTTGCCATATACCTTTTTCTTTATAAACAGGTGAGGTGAGATACTGGGCATTTTTACTATCTGGCAATAAAAATTTGACGTCTTCAACTCCGAATGCACCCGCAAGATGTAGAATTTTCTTCCCAGTTTGTGGTCTCGGTAGAGGCATAATTAGAGAAATGGAAGTCTTAGGTAGATTAGGAATTTCTTGACTAAAATTCTCCATTTCGAATTCAAATTTTCCAGTTACATAATTATTTATTTCCGTAATAAGAAATTTACCTCTGCCTTTATTGGGAATTATAGCTTTGACGGTATCATATTGAGTTTTCTTTAAAATTTCTTTAATATGAATTGATTTCTTTAAGTCTAAGACGTACTCGTTGAGTGAGCCTGTTTGTTCTTTTGGCTCAAGGATTATCCAATTCATAATCCAGAATTCCAAGCTTGAGGATGCCTTGAAATTAAAAAATTATCTATCTGATTCAGTTTGGGAAGGAAGAAAAAACAGAAAAATTTTGGATTTATCCGAGGCGAATCTATCTACACTTCCTGAAGAACTTCAAGAATTTGAGAACTTAGAAGAACTATATCTTTCTAACAATAATTTAATTCGGCTTCCCATTTGGTTCCAACAATTTCATAAATTACGTGATCTTGATCTGCGAGGCAATTATTTTAGCGAATTCTCATATCTTCTTTTTTGCCTACCGAAATTAGAATTTCTCAACTTGGAAAAAAATCTCATTTCCGAGATTCCAAAAGAAATAATCAATCTTCCTGAATTGGAATATCTAGACATTTCCATGAATCGATTGAATTCTATAACGGATCTAATCGGTTATATGCGAAAATTGAGATACTTTCTTGCGGATAAGAATCAACTCAGTAATCTTCCTAAGACTCTAGGCAACTGTGAATCACTCACAAATCTTTATTTGGATGAGAATCGAATAGAAGAAATTCCTATAGATTTTGGCAATTTATTGAATCTAACTGATTTATATCTTCGCAATAATCGAATCACCTTTCTTCCAAAGGAATGCAAAGGTTGGGGCAAATTACAGTATATAGATTTAGATAATAATTTACTGACAAGTCTTCCGGATGAAGTAAAGTTCTGGGTTAATATTCAAGACATATACATTGCTCGTAATAAAATAACGGATTTTCCGGAAGGAATCTATCAACTAAAATCTCTACGTGAATTCATAATAAAAGGCAATCCGATTGCCGAGGAATCTATTAAAAAATTACAAACGAGCATACCGCAAGCAATTGTGTATTCTTGAAAATCACGTTCTGACAATATCCTTATAGAATGAAAGTTAAATCGAGTAGGGTGCTGGTTTTGCTGGATTGTCTTTCGAATCTTCAGGTGCTAAATCATCCTCATCTGATGATTTTTCCTTTGGTAGAGATTGCTCTCGTTCTTCGATTGAAATTGGATTAGGTTGTTTCTCGATTGCTAGATTGCAGTTTTTAACAATATATAATATTAGAATAAAATAAAGGGAAAATTCGATAAATTTCTTTATCTTTGATTTTTCTAGCCAAGAATTAGAAGTATCTTGAAAATATTTTTTGAATCTATCTTGATTGAGAATTTTTCTTTGTGGAAAACTTGTTGCATCAACACTAGGCGTGATCTCAAACCCAAATCCACAGCGAGGACAACGAATAAGAAGATCCCCCTCAATGAGGGGGATTCTTAATTCAACATTACAGCTGGGACAAGGTCTAACGTAATTCACAAATCCTTAATATTTAAGGGAATTCTTTAGAACCTCAACGTTTTTCTTATAATTTTTATTACCGTCTCTATCGTTGTAATCAAAAATTTTGGTAAAGAGTTTATCGAAGTAATCAATATGTTTTTTATAGAAGTCTCTCTTGAAGTTATTTCTGATTGGATTGGATTTTGTATTCTCAACATTTGATAGTAAATACTTTCCAACTCCTTTCTCAGATGGAGTTTCAGGAGTTCCATAAAGTGGGTAGTCATCATGTTGATAGAACAATTCCATTTTATCATTATGGTCTGGCTGAGTGTTTGGACCTTGATCTACGATCTCAGACATTGTTTTGTCTTCGATTTGGAAATCATATTGATAAATTCTTGATTTAGCTCTTGTTAGATTTCTCGGTGCTTCTTTTCTAGGATCAGTATCATCATTATTGGTTCCTTCATAGAACAAAATGATTTGCTTATTCTTAGGTCCTAAATTTCGCTCCGACTTCCCATCTTCAGATTTGATGAAGTCATAAACTTCAAGGTGAAGACAGTTATTATCTTTTGCTTCTTGATCAACTGCGATATCACATTTCATACCATCTGCTGAAGCTTTTCCTTTGTAAAGGACGGTTCTAAATGGAAGAGTTCTTACTTTCATTTTGAATAGAACTGTATGGCGTGTCAATTTTTCATTGAGCTTGAATATAGCCTCATCAATTTGCTTTTCAGTCTCAATGATTGATTGGCTTTCTTGAGAAGAATCAATACCTGCCGCTTTATTTGCAGCTGTATTGTCTTGTGCTCCTAATCCTACAACCATGAGGCTGAGTATTGTTAAAATGTATCTTATTTTCATGTCTCTATTGTCCTGTCTCCAGCTATTTTTCGAAGAATACCACTTTGATTTTTGCAAAATAGATATATCCTCATTCCTATTATCGGATTTAACAAATCGAAATTTATAGTACCGAAAAAAAAGAAGCCTCAATTCATAGGGTTGAATTCATTCGCTATTTGCCAATACATTTCGGGATCAGGAGCACTAGGAGGTAGTTTTTTTTCAATTAGAATGGTTGCCCACTTCCGTTCAACGTAATCGCAGTAATCTTTTAATTTTCTTCCAGATAGTCCATCGAGTTTTTCGGATATCTTTCGTCTAATCGGCTCACTCAAATGCATAGCAAATCCTTCCAAAATAGCAGACCTTTCAGAGGCATTGGGAAGGGGAACATAGATCGATTTGTCAAATCTGGATAGCAAGGCTGAATCAAGATCTTGCTTTCTGTTTGTTGCACCGATGGTAACAGAACCTGGTCTACCTTCAAATCCATCCAATTTTCGTAGCAGAACAGAAAGCATAGTCCTTGTTGCTTCAAACATACCATCTTCTCTTCTTCCAGCCAAAGAATCTATCTCATCAAGAAATACCAGTGACTGAGGAAAAAGTTGAGCAGCATCAAAAATTAATGCCAGATTCTGGGCACTTTCGCCAAAGTATTTGCTCATTATGGATTCAATCGGTACATAGATCATCGGAATTCCGCATTGGCAAGAAATCGCTTTGGATAATGTAGTTTTGCCAACTCCTGGTTCTCCTTCGAATAGAATTGCCCTTGGTCTGTTTGATGTCGGAAATTTCCTCGTAAGTTTCGATACTTCTGCGAAGGCTGATGGATTCTGCAGAGGCATGATGACAGTTTCCAGAATTTCTCGCTTGATTTCTTCATATCCAAATATATGATCAAAGTTGATTTCTTTTCCTTTGATTTTGGCTTCTTTTGGATCAAAAACTTCGATCCCAAGACTTCTGAGAACTTCATTCGGATTGATTTGTTTTTTAGTAAGATCTTGATTGAAAAATTTAAAGAGATCGAGAATTGCAAGTATCTCGTTTTCTTTGTAATTCCCACGCTTTGTTGCCTCAATCTCCATTTCAATTTTTCCGATGGAAAAGCGAATCTTAAGGTTGTCTGTTAAATTTTTGGTATCAAATAGATTCTCATTCAGAGCCTGAAAACAAAAATAGCGCGAATCTATTGTGTGTATTCGAATATTCTCAATATGATTTTTTAGTATTTGGAGAGAATCTAGTATTTTCTCTTTGTCTATGTTTTGGATTCTAAATTTAACTTTTGTTTCATTCCTCTCGAGAATCACTTCAGGAAAAGGAATTGTTTTGCCAGAAACGAGTGGATGGTTCGAAAATTCTCGAATAAGAGTTTCTTTGCAGGTTAGAAAATCAATTTCTTTTGGTTCGACAGGCATAAGGATTTATGTCCCAAATATAAGCTGGATTATCTATATGGAAAGCGATTTTTTCTTGTGAAGTTAGATCAAAATGGTCGAATAATGAAATATGGGTGAAGGTTCATTATCACAAGAAGATATCGACGCGCTCCTCGGTGGCGGGGATACGTCTGGTTCCGGAAAAGATGCACTAGCTGATTTGGATGCTCTGGTTGGTGGAGGCGGGGGCGGGTCTGGTGACTCTGACGGTGGACCTTCGTTTGCAGATATTGCAGCAGCATTAGGACCATCTGCAACTCCTTCTGCACCACCACCGAGAGCTCAATCTCGGGCTCAATCTGGTGGAGGTGGTAACACTGCTAACTTAAATTTACTTTTAGACGTAACACTTTCTCTCACAGTCGAACTCGGGAGAACAAATATGTTCATCAAAGATGTTTTACAGTTATCTGAGGGAACGATTGTAGAATTGGACAAAAATGTCGGAGAAGAACTCGATGTTCTCGCAAATGGCAAGCCGATAGGTCGTGGAAAATTGATTGTTCTGGACGATTATTACGGTGTTCAGATCACGCAAATTTTAGATCCAACAGAAAGATTATAGCTTGATCTGAGGTTGGATCATACAGAATTCTATCTCTGTATGAAAAATAAAATTATAATCTCTGGATTAGGATGCATTCTCGCATTCTTTATATTCAATTGCAATTCCAACAATGAAGAATTGCCACTTGGAACTTCAATGAAAATGCTTGGGATCGATACTTCTGGAAATGGTGAAAATGACTCTTTCGGTTATTATCTTTTATCAAAGGGTAATAAACGAATTGTTTATCAAGAAATTGATAAAAATGGAGATCGAAAATCCGATGAATTTATTTGGGTTGGTTCGACAAACCGAAGGTCATCCGAATCTAAAATCAATGAACCAGTGAAAGTCTATGAAGAGTCAGATTCCAATAATGATGGAAGCATTGATACGATACGTTGGTTTCTTCCTAATGATTTCATTTCGATGGTTATGAAAGATTCTAATAAAGACGGATACTTCGAGACAACTGTCTACTATAGTTTTGCGAAAAAACCGGTTCGAACAGAAATCGATTCTAATCAAGATGGCTTCGCTGATATCTTTATTTGGTCCAACCGCGCAGAAATTGATACTAACTTTGATAAATTGGTTGATTCGATTGTCTTGGGAGACTCTCCTCTCGAACTTGAGGGTAAAGCTATGGAAAGAAAAGACATGAAGCCAGTCACTTCAAGTAATTCTTGGCATAGCAATCCAAAACTTGTTCCAATGGAAGAGCGGGCAATCATAGGAAGTGGATATTTCTATTAGTCGTTTATAAAATAAATTTTAAAATCTAATTGGATTGGATGATGTCCTGTCCTATTACAAGAAAAGCCTGGTTTTAGTTGCCAGGCTTTTCTTTTTTAAAGACTTAATGTTTGAGCTTTTAGTAAATCAATTATTTCTTTTGATTCCCAATAAGTTGTCCAAAGTCGTTGTGAAATTAGTTAGATCTACAGGAAGAACTACTTCTGTATTATCTTTTCCTAATTTAGTAAACTGATTGATCAAATCTTGTGAAATTCTAAGCTTCATCGCTTCAATTCCACCTGTTGCTTGCAAAGCATCAGCAACTTTTGCGATTCCAATTGCTGTTGAAGTCGCTAAAGCTTCAATTTCTTGTGCTTTACCTTCAGCCTCATTGATTCTCTTTTGTTTCTCACCTTCAGATTTATTGATCAATTCTTCTTTTAAACCAACGGAACGGTTGATCCTTGATTCTTGATCTCCTCGTGAAAGAGAAATCTGCGCTTCTTTATTGATCTGAGCACGCTTTTCCTTTTCCATTGATTCCATAACAGAAGCAGGTGGTGCAATATTCACGATTTCATAGCGGTTGATACGCACGCCCCATCTTTCAGATACGTCGTCAATCGCATCTACAATTCTACGGTTGATCTCAGACCTTTCTTCGAAAGTTTTGTCAAGATCCATAGTTCCGATAACAGCTCTCATGGTTGTCTGAGCAAGCTGTATTGCAGCGAAACGATAGTCTTCAATACCATAACTTGCCTTAACTGGATCAATGACAACCATGTATAAGACTCCATCTACTTTTACAACAACGTTGTCTTTTGTGATACAAGTCTGAGGATGCACGTCGATTGCCTGTTCTTTCAAAGTGTGATAGTATGCATCGATTTCAATAAAAGGAGTTAGTAAATGGAATCCCGCCCTAAGGGATTTTTTGTATTTACCAAATCTTTCTACGATTATGACTTCTTGTGCGGATACAATCCTAACCGATTTATACAACTTGAATGCAACATAAATCAAGAAAGGAACCCAAAATATTAGTGTTAGTTCATCCATTATTATTATCCTTTTCTCTTAGGTTCGTTAATGATTGTTGATTGCGAACCGCTATCACCTGGGAATGTAGAAGTTACTTTGGATATTCCTTCAAAGACTCCCTTAATATTCGCTAGTGATTCTGGCAAAATAGTTGTCTTGGATTTAGTAAATATATTTCCAAGTCCTGCAAGGTATTCTTGAGTGATCTGCAATTGGACTGCCTGCCTTCCGCCAGGTTTACTAATTGCATCAGCAATCGATCTCAAACCATTGGATGTAGCTTCAGCAATGAGTTCAATTTCTTGAGCCTTACCATTCGCTTCGTTCACAAGTTTCATTTTATCACCTTCTGATAAGTTGATCGCCTCTTGCCTCTCACCCATAGATCTATTGATTCTTGCTTCTCTCTCACCTTCGGAAGTGATGATCTCAGCTCTACGCTCTCTTTCCGCTTTCATTTGATTTTCCATCTCAAGGATGATTGTTTTCGGCGGTTGGATATTTCGAATTTCGTATCGATTTACTTTGATTCCCCAAGGATCTGTTGCTTCATCTATCTGTTTTACAATATTCGAATTGATTGTATCACGTTCTGAAAAAGTTTGATTGAGCATAAGCCTTCCAATCTCGGAACGAAGCGTTGTCTGAGCAAGCTGCTCGGTCGCAAGATGAAAATTGTCAATTCCATATGATGCTTTATAAGGATCGATGACTTGGAGATATAAAATTCCATCCACTTCAACTTGCACGTTATCTTTGGTTGTACAGACTTGAGGTCTGACATCAATCGCTACTTCTTTTAGTATTTGCCTGTATTTGACTTTTTCAATAATAGGAATGAGGAAGTGGAAACCAGCCTCCAGATTAGCAATGGGCACACCCAAGCGTTCCTTAATATAGACATATTGTTGTGGTACTACAATAAATGTCTTAACAATGAAAAAAATCACGACAATAAAAAATATCGTGAATATGAACATAATTACCTCCGTATGAAACTAAAATCTCTCAAAGGGTAATAAGATTGGGTTTAAAAAGAAAGAATTTTTTTAGAAGATTCAAATAAAAGATAATACAAGGTGAATCAATCGAGCTGCTCAACATAAAAGGTGAGGTTGTCTCTTGAAATGATTCGAACTCGCTCGCCTTTCGGAATTCTGACAGTCTGAGACATTGCATCCCATTCCGTTCCTTGGAATTTGACTCTTCCTCCTTTCTGATTTACCATTATATCAGAAATGACTGGTACAATTTCATTGCGAAAATCATCTTTGATTAAGTCATTCTTAGTGATTGTAGATGGAAATATATTTTTTATAAAAGCTGATCCGACAAGAATAGAAACTATGGAAGTGACGGTTAAAATTACCAATTTCTCGGTCATTCCAATCGGTATGATTAGGCTTATAAGTCCTGTAACTATGGCTCCAAATCCAATAAAGATCACGAACATTCCCGGGACAACAAATTCAGAAACCATAAGCAAAACACCAGCAGCAATCCAAATCCAAGGTAAATATTCAGGGCTCAGTAAATCCATAATTGAGATAAAATTACAGATTGATGCAAGGATATCAAGCAGAAAATAATCTATTGCAGGTAAATCTGTTTTTGAAAAATTTGAATCCGTGATTGGTCGATGGAAATATTTTGGAATTGGAATTTTGGTCTGGATAGTATTATCTTATTTCACTAGGTGGGATTCTCAAGATATGACCATAAACTCTCTGGATGAAGAATCAATTTCTTTAGAATCATCCGAGCTCGAATTTATTCAAAAGAGTTACGATCAAGTTCAAGAAATTTTTGAAAGATCATGTTATGACTGTCATTCGAATAATACAGATATTCCTATTTACGGATATATGTTTCCGGTTAATTTATATTTACAAGACCATGTTAGTGAGGGGCGAGAAAGTCTCAATTTTTCCAAATGGAAATCTTACTCAGCAAAAAAAAGGTCAACTCTAGCTTTCGAAATAGTGGAAGAAGTAGAAGAAGATGCAATGCCTCCAGCTTCCTATAAATTATTACATTCTAAAGCAATAATAGATCCAGAAACTTTCCAAAAAATCAAGAGATGGCAAGAAGAACAAGAAAGGTATTATGAAAATTCCCAAAAATAAACAAAAAGAACCCATATCCCATATTGAATCCAAAAAATTATGGGGTGGCAGATTTGAAGAAGCGCAATCTGGAATTATGGAAAGGATTGGAGAATCTATTAGCTTTGATAAAGTTTTATACAAACAAGATATTCGAGGTAGTATAGCTCACGCAAAAATGCTAAACAAAATTGGCGTCATCAATGCAAAAGAATTAGCTTCAATCGAAAAAGGTATGGCAACCATTGAGAAAGAAATCGAATCAGGAAACTTTATCTTCACCGAGTCACTAGAAGATATTCATATGCATATTGAGTCTCGATTGACTCATATTATTGGAGATGCAGGCAAGAAACTTCACACTGCAAGGTCCAGAAATGACCAAGTATCGCAAGATGTTAGATTATACCTAAAAGACAACTTGGATCTAATCAATGATTCAATGTTATCATTGCTTAGGGCTTTTCATTCAAAGGCAAAAGCATCAATAAATATATTATTTCCTGGTTATACTCATCTTCAGATAGCGCAGCCAATTAGAGCTTCACATTATCTACTTGCTTACTTCTGGGCATTTTCTAGGGATTTACAATGTTTTTTGCAAGCTAAAGAAGAAGCTGATGTTCTTGTTCTTGGATCGGGCGCACTTGCTGGGGTAAATTACAATACAGATCGAAAATTCTTACAAAAAGAACTAGGACTCGCAAGGATTTCTGAGAACTCGATGGATGCGGTCGGACAGAGGGATCATTTGTTTCAATTTATGTTTGCCGCAAGTCAATTCATGATACATGCATCTAGATTTTGTGAAGAATTGATAATCTATTCTTCCACTGAATTTTCATATATTAGGCTTCCGGATCGCTTAACATCAGGTTCATCTATAATGCCTCAGAAAAAAAATCCAGATGTAGCCGAATTGATTCGTGGTAAGTCTGGAATAGTTATTGGGAATCTCATGTCCTTACTTAGTCTAGTAAAAGGAACTCCGCTTACCTACAATAGAGATTTCCAAGAAGACAAACCGCCCATTTTTCAAACTATGAAACATCTTTCTCTGAGTATAGAAGGTATTCGCGAAATGGTAGAGGGTATGGAATTTAGATCAGATTCCATTGAATCATCTCTTAACCGTGGATTTGCGACAGCTACCGATTTAGCAGATTGGTTAGTCTCTCAGAAAAAAGTTCCTTTTCGAGAAGCTCATGAAATTGTTGGAAGACTAGTATCAGAATGCGTGAAAAATCAGAAAGATCTCTTCACAATTGATTTGGAATTAAGAAAAAATATATCGGATCATTTAACTGATCCCAATTACTTCGAAGCGATATCACTCTCTAAGTCGGCAGACAAAAAGGATGTTCCTGGAGGAACAGCGCTCCGAAGGCAGAAAGAACAACTTACTCAAGCAGAAAAGAAGTTGGTTGAACTAAATAATAGAGTCAAAAAGATAAGAAATAAGGAAATAAGGAAAAATGGTTAAGTTTAATTTTATTGGAATTGTTAGTTTACTCAGTTTGGTTGGTTCTCTTGGTTTAGCCTGTAAAGAAAATGTTTTTGCCCAATCGAAGTATGAACCTGTGGCATACAAACCGGTAAATGTAGAAGTAAAAAGAGTTGATCAGACAAAACTCACTCTTCCTGAAAAAGCCGCCATCTATGCTGTTTTTGTAACAAACAAAGGCAATCTTATTTTAGAACTTTTCCATAAAGAAGCACCGAAGACTGTTCAAAATTTTATTGATCTTGCCCAAGGAGAAAAGGAATACTATAGCGATAAAGGAAAAGAAAAGAAACCATTTTATGATGGATTGAGTTTCCATAGAGTGATTGATAATTTCATGGCTCAGGGCGGTTGTCCAAGGGGCGATGGAACAGGTGGACCTGGTTATAAATTTGAAGACGAAATCAATGGTAAAGCCTTAGGACTAGATTCCATAAAAATCAAGGATGCTCCAGAATATCAGAGCCAATTCCAAAGAATGGTTATCCAAGAACTCAATATTCAAAGTCGAGAAGAATTTGATCAGAAAAGAAAAGAAATCGAAGAAGCATTTCAAAAAGCCGGTGAATTGAGCGCATTAGAAGTATTGCATAGAGTAGGCTATCGATACAACGAAAAGCTGGAAAGCAAAAAGGCAATAAAAGGTTCACTTGCAATGGCGAACGCAGGACCGAATACAAACGGTTCACAGTTTTTTATCAACCAAGTTGATACTCCTCATTTAAATGGATTGCATACTGTATTTGGGCAGTTGGTCAATGGATCAGAAATATTAGATAATATTATAACTTCAGGAAATGGTAATACGATCATTCAGAAGGTTTTAATTCTCGATAGAAGGGAAAATCCTACGCAATGATCCAATATAGAGCGGGAATAGATCTCATTCAAGCCTATACTCAAGGAGGCTCGCTTGAAGGAATCCTACAGTTTATCAGTGATCTGCCCGAGACCGAAATCGCGGGTAAAGGATTTTTGGACGAAGTGGGTATTATGGAAAAATACCCTGACGATCTTAAAGGTCTACTGGAATTCCTTGCTCAAATCTTAAAAGAGCGAAAATACGTATCCAATCTATACAATCAAGCAATGGATCGCTATGAAAAACTAGGCGATCTAACAGCGCATCGCAGACCGACCGATGATGAAGCAAAAATCAAACAAACTCTAACGGATTATATTCTGAAATTAGAAAAAATTTTCGAAATCAATGATCTTACAGACGAGGGAATTATCAAGGAATTGAATCGTTTTGTTGCAGAAGAGCATTTGGAAGCATTGACAGATTCTGAACTAGAAAAATTGGTAATTTCCAATAAAACTACAACCTTGCTTGAACCTCATTTGGATAAACATCGGGAAACTTTTTATGGATACCAGAAATTGCGAGATCCGTTCCAGAGATTGATTCGCATATCAGACTTGATAATAGAAGAAGTTACTAAGAAAGTTTCCTAAAATTTATTTAGCTTTTTATTGAATTTTGTCCGAAAATAAAATCAAGATGAAGAAACATTCTTCTTATGTCCTGTTCATAATTTACCTAATATATGCACCTATGCATGCATTTCCAGATCGTGATGCTCGTGGAAATTATACTGAAAATTTTACACATCTTCAGGTTCAGGCAAAACTTAATCTACCATCTATATCTTTCAAAGAAACAGATGATATTCCCTTGAATTTTACAATTTTCAATACCGGAAAAGAAGTAGTGCGAATCTTTCCTGCGATGAACTGGAGAGAGAGTTTTCAATTGCAAATTAGAGATGAGAACAATCGACTCATCGAAGACAATATTGAGCCTGCACTAAATCCTTGGAATCCAAAATACCAAAAAGACAAAAATCAACAAAATCGAAACACAATCACCAATTTAAAAGGTGATGAATCGAAAGAAATTTCCTTAAATCCAGGTGAAACCTTTGCTTTTCGTATACATTTGCAAGAAAATTTCAATCTAATTCCTGGTCATAAATACAATGTTATAGGCTACTTCTATCCGAACGCAACTGAAAGCAAAAAAAATAGCTTACTTGCGGGAAACCAATCGGAAGGAACTCTTAGTTTTCTGAGAACCGAAAATACAGTTTCATTCTTTTATGACAAAAGAAGAGAAGAGCCAAGCATCAATACTTTCACTGAGAATTCCTATGCTGGAAGTGCGGGTGGTATTTCACCAGAAGAAGCGATTTTTCTATTCTTAGGTGCTGAGTCCAAAAAGAATTGGAGCAATTATTTTAAATGGATTGAATTTGAAGATTTTATACTTGCCTATGATCAGTTTGCGGGTGAATATTTAAATTCTGATGCGAGAGATCGTGAATTGGTTGTAAATGAATTCAGAAAATACCTAACAACTTTGCCATCCGGTAAATTGAAGTATTTCAAAATCACTGGTGTTGATCATCGAAACAAAAATGAATCTAAAGTTCGTGTTTTTGTGGAAAGGATCGAAGAACGAATTCCGACTAGATATGAATATGAGTATACGTTAAAAAGAGAATTAGAGTCCACTGCATCACTGTGGAAAATTCACAATGTTGTGGTAAGGGTTAGAAAATGACAGAAATACTTTCGCAAGATGAAATTGACGCACTGCTCTCGGCTATCTCCAGTGGAGAAGTTAGCGAAGAAGAATATTCTTCTGTCGGTGAGCAAAAAAAAGTAAAGATCTACGATTTTAAACGTCCTGATAAATTCTCAAAAGACCAAATCAGAACTCTGCAAATGATGCATGAGACCTTTGCTCGTTTAGCAACAACTGGACTTTCGGCTCAGTTGCGAGCACTGGTTCAGGTCCACGTTGCGTCGGTGGATCAGTTAACATACGAAGAATTCATTCGATCAATTCCCAACCCAACTACTTTGGGTGTAATCAACATGGATCCACTCAAAGGATCTGCAATCCTAGAAATCGATCCGTCTATCTCATTTACAATCATTGACCGTTTGTTTGGTGGTAAGGGCGAATCAGCCAAGATCACCAGAGAACTTTCCGATATCGAAATGAGTGTAATGGAAGGGATTATTGTAAGAATTCTCGGGAACTTAAGAGAATCTTGGTCAACTGTTATTGACTTACGGCCAAGACTTGGTGCGATAGAAACCAATCCACAATTTGCCCAAGTAGTTCCTCCCAATGACATGGTGGTATTGATTACTTTGGAAACGAAAGTAGGGGAAGTGGAAGGGATGACGAACCTTTGTATTCCTTATATTACCATTGAACCTATTATCAATAAACTCTCAGCTCAGTATTGGTATTCATCGATTCGTCGTGGAGATACGGATGAGAACAAAGCAGTTATCCAAGAACGTTTAGATGGTGTGAAAGTTCCTTTGATTACAGAAGTCGGCAGTGTAGATATCAATATGAATGATCTCTTAAGTCTTACAGTTGGAGATGTTGTAAAACTAGAAAATACTCCAACCAAATCCGAACTTACAGTAAGAGTGGGAGATCGCTCTAAATTTAAAGCTACTCCAGGTAAGGTCGGCAATCGACTAGCTGTTCAGATTGGTGAGTTTATCGAAGAAATACCGGATGAACTTCTTGGTTCAACGAGATCGGAGCAGGAATATTAGATCTTTTGAATATGCAAGTTTAACTATCAAATCTTGTTTTTTCCTAATCATCATTCTTTCTTTCACTGTAGGGATCAACCTCAATACCACCACTGCCGAAACATCATTAACAAGAAATGATTCCCTGGAATCTAGAAAATTAATCATTTTGTCGATTGATGGATTCCCTGCCTATTACCTGAAATCCACTTATGTTATGGATTCGTTGCCCAATCTAAAAAAATTCTTTTCGAATTCAGTGGGAGGACGTGTAAAAACAGTAGATCCTAGTTTGACCTATCCGGCACATACATCAATGATAACTGGAGTTGATCCTGGAATTCATGGTATCGAGGGTAATACTCCTATAGATCCTTACAATATAGAAGATGGGGCATGGCTTTGGTATCGAGCGGATAATAAATCCAAAACAATCGTTGATTATGCGAAGGATATAGGACTTTCGACTGCTTCTGTTTTTTGGCCAGTATCGGTTGGTCGCTTTACGGATTGGAACATACCTCAGATTTGGAGAACGAAGACAGAAGAAGATTGGAATCTTCTAAGTCAATTGTCAACACCTGAATTATTTATGGAAATGAAAACAACAGTTGGAATTCCCGTATCCGAGATAACAAAAGATGATGCAAAAATTCGAACGGGATTACAAATATTTAAAGATAAAAATCCTAATTTACTATTGATCTACTCAACCGATGTGGATTCATTTCATCATTGGAAAGGACCATATTCTCCAGAAGCACTTGCTCGACTCAAAGCAACGGACACATATCTTGGGGAACTGATTGATTCCATCGATCTATACAATCGTAAAGACTTGGGATTAATCATTGTTAGCGATCATGGATTTCATACGGCAACACGAATCTGTAGACCCAATCGACATCTGATTGATATGGGAATGCTGAATCCGAACAAAAAAGATTGGTTCTATTATTTTAAAAGTTCTGGCGGACTTGCTTATCTAATATCTAATCCACAATATTCGAAAACAGAATTGCCGAATATTGATTTGATGGATTTGAATACAAGACTTCAAAAGACATGTCCGACCACAAAGTTCTATTCTAACGGAGATGCTTTTTTGGATAGAAAAAGGAACTCCCATCCGAAGGCTCTCGCATTCTTGGAATCCAATAAGTCTGTTTTTTTGAGTTCATCTTGGGATGATAAATATTTTTCAACAAGTGAAAAAGGAATACATACACATGGATTTCCTTCAAATTTTGAGCAAATGGATACTATTGCTTTTTTTTACGGTAATCCTAGCGAGAAGGTAAACGGTGATGGGGACAACATTTCAATGACGTCGGTCAAGGATGTATTTAAAGTTTCATGTAACTGGTTGAAATTGTCCTGTCCTAAACAATAGAGCAGTTTATTTTTTCCAGTGGATGCATTCGCCTGGACACTCGTCCATTTCTTTTTGCACTTCTTTTACATCCATCTCATCAATTGCTGCATTGTTGATATTTTCTCCGTTGATATGCGTCTCGGAAATATCATCTGCATCCATTTGGAAATACTTCGGAAGATTATCAGCACACATATTACAAGATGTGCAATTGTCTTTATCGACATAGGCTATTTTTGACATTCAGATTCCTCCTTGTCTCTATCTGCTATCCTTTTATTGGACATTTCGTGGTCAATACTTAGATCTCACTCAATTTCTTCTTTAGAAGTGATTTTAAAAACTAGAATGGTGATTGTAAACAAAAGTGTAATTGAATTGGCTAGAATGATCGGAAGGTCTGATTTTAGAAATCCATACACTAACCAAAGGAATACTCCAACACTCAGAACTAGATACATATTTCGCGAAATATCACGAGTTCTTTTCGTTACAACAACTCTTAATACTTGGGGAAGAAAAGATACGGTAGTTAAAATTGCTGCGAAATAGCCAATAAAATGTTCCATTCTATTTCTTGTACTCTCGGGTTACAACAGTTTTGATTCCACCACGTGGATTGAAATTCCCACGAACCTTTAGGTAATTGGGTTTACTTGCTGAAATGAGATCTTCAACTAATTTGTTCACGACATTTTCATGAAAAATTCCAATGTTACGAAAGGCTAATATATACTCTTTTAAACTTTTGAGTTCAATACAATTTTCATTTGGAGAATATGTTACTTCTATGATTCCGAAGTCAGGAAGTCCGGTCTTAGGACAAATAGCTGTGAATTCAGGAATCGTAAACTCGATGGAATAGTCGCGACCTTTATAGACATTCTCAAAAACTTCAATTTTCGGGGTTTCTAAGTCGGGAATATGAGTTTGTCTTCCTTCATAACTCGATAGATTTTTTTCAGTCATTGCTTTACCCCTAGAATTCCAAAAATAATTTGGCAAGCATCGTGGAAAGTGATAAAAAAATTGCCGTTGTAGATTTCGGGGGCCAATATGCCCATCTCATTGCATCTCGAGTTCGAAGGCTAGGGGCTTATACTGAGATCCTTTCCAACGAAGACTCAATAGAACAATTCAAAAACTACGCAGGAATCATATTCTCAGGCGGACCATCATCTGTTTATGAGAAGGATTCTCCAAAAATTGATCCCGAAATTTTGAATTTAGGAATCCCCGTTCTTGGAATCTGCTACGGACATCAATTATCAACTCTTCTAATGGGTGGAAAAGTTGAGAACTCGGGAAATGCAGAGTATGGTCCAGCTAATATCGAAATCAAAAATCCTAAAAAATATGAAATATCTCGAGGACTTTCCAATCTAGAAAAAGTTTGGATGAGTCATGGTGATGAAGTTCGCAAACTTCCTGAAGGATTTGAAGTTTATGGATCAAGTGATTCTTGTGAGTTTGCTTTTGTTGGCGATGACAAAAGAAAAATTTACGGAATACAATTCCATCCCGAAGTGACCCATACAACACATGGAAATATCTTATTGAGCAATTTTATTCGGATTTGTTCGGTGGAACATTCTTGGAGTGTTGATCAATTCATAGAGCGAGAAATAAAAATAATCCAAGAACATGTGAGTCCTGAAAGAAAAGTTTTCCTCTTGGTATCTGGAGGAGTTGATTCAACTGTAGCATATCTATTGCTAGCTAAAGCTTTAGGAGCTGATCGTGTGCGCGGCTTGCTAGTTGACACCGGCTTTATGAGAAAAAATGAAGTGACGGATTTAAAACTCAATTTAAAAAAACTTGGTTTTGATTTAACAGTTCGAGATGAATCTGAAGCTTTTTACAATGCATTGGTTGGCAAAGTCGATCCTGAGGAAAAAAGAATGATCGTTGGAAATTTATTCCTGGATGCGCAAGCACGTGCTGTATCCGAACTCAACCTCAATCCAAAAGAATGGCTACTTGGCCAGGGAACGATCTATCCAGATACTATTGAAAGCGGTGGAACAAAGCATTCTCACAAGATAAAAACTCATCACAATCGAGTTCCCGCAATCCAAGCCTTAATTGAA
Organism: Leptospira sp. GIMC2001; assembly: GCF_028462125.1. Classification (NCBI taxonomy): domain Bacteria; kingdom Pseudomonadati; phylum Spirochaetota; class Leptospiria; order Leptospirales; family Leptospiraceae; genus Leptospira; species Leptospira sp. GIMC2001. The sequence continues at coordinate 2,068,059 of NZ_CP115468.1, forward strand.
TCGGGTGAGATCATCGAACCTTTACGTGATTTATACAAAGATGAAGTTCGAGAACTCGGAACAAAACTTGGACTTCCATCCGAATGGACCGAAAGGCATCCATTTCCTGGACCAGGACTTGTCGTAAGAATGATTGCAACGAAAAAAGATATTGAAGCAAACCTTGAGAATGAAATTCAATCATACCTTCAAAAATTTAATTCAAAAATCCAAACTAGGCTTTTGCCTTTTCCATCAGTCGGTGTGCAAGGTGATCAGAGAACTTATGCCAATTGTTTGGTTCTGAATGACTTTACTGAAGACTGGGAGCTATTAGATAAGATCGCAACGGATGCGACTAACAAATTTCGAAGTATTAATCGAGTGGTGTTTTTACCAGGAGAAATCAATTTACCAGTAAAATACTTATTTACTGAATTGCATCTCAATCGGGAACTTTCTGATTTACTGCGAGAGGCGGACTCGACTGTCTTTTCTATTTTACACAATCGAAACATTCATAATGAAATCTGGCAGATGCCAGTTGTGATGGTGCCTTGTGGACGTGAGGTTGATCAGTTTTCAATCGTACTCAGACCAGTTGAGAGCAATGAAGCAATGACCGCAAATTTCTATAGAATGGATCGTGCAGTCCTGAACAAAATGAAACATTCGATTCGCTCAATATCGGGAATTTCGGATGTGTTTTTTGACCTGACCAACAAACCACCTGGCACGATTGAATGGGAATAGTGGTTTGACCAAAATTCCATTGACTCTGAATGACTCTATAAAATCCTACCATTATGCACAGGGCGTCGTGGCCAAGTGGCTAAGGCATGGCTCTGCAAAAGCTTGATCCCGGGTTCGAATCCCGGCGACGCCTCGGTATTCGTTACGCCTGGATGGTGGAATGGTAGACACACAGGACTTAAAATCCTGTGGGAGAAATCCCGTGCGGGTTCGAGTCCCGCTCCAGGTAAATAGTTTAGACATGGTCTAACACCTAACGCATTCAAATCAAACTAAACTGTCATCCCAAAAGGGACGAGAACGACCAGACACCGATCCGATTGTAGCGACCCAAGGGAGCGTAAGCAATCGGACTGAGGGAAGGAAGCCCGAAGCGGTGGCTGGGACGGACGGAGCTTCGAGAGTCAGGATGACGAAGAAGCGAACGTGAGTCCCGCACTTCATTTCAAACTGGAAAACAATTTTTATTTAGTTACATGAAGCGGTGGCTGGGACGGGTGAAAGACGGAGTGCAGGATGCACGCAGTCTTGAGCGAGTCCCGCAAATCACAGAATTTTCCATCTATATAAAATTCAATGAATGTGACTGAGACATTCATCGCTTCGAGAGTCAGGATGACGAAGAAGCGAACGTGAATCCCGCGACTTTATTCTACTTCATAGATTTAAGAAAATATATTTACCACAAAGTTCACGGAGATCACTCAAAGTGTAAGAGAGAGTTGGGAATATTGTACTAAGTTTTCTGTTGTGATTATCGCACTTACAGGATGCACGCAGTCTTGAGCGAGTCCCGCCAATCATAGAATTTTCCATCTATATAAAATTCAATGAACGTGACTGGGACATTCATCGCTTTGAGAGTCAGGATGACGAAGAAGCGAACGTGAGTCCCGCGACTTTATTCATTTGCATACATTGAAGAAAAGACTTTTATCACAAAGTTCACGGAGATCACTCAAAGTGTAAGAAGAGTTGGACACATTTCACGAAGTTTTCTGTTGTGATTATCGCACTCGCAGGATGCACGCAGTCTTTCGTAAAAGGGTGGGGCTTAAGCCCCCCGCTTAGTAACAATTCAATTATCTTTTTTCCAAAAAATCTAATTCAATTTTGAATCACAATAAAGTTATATAAATTCAATTTATGTGATTTGTGATATTCTGCATTAATGCGAAATATATTGAAAAAACTGGATAAATCTATCGAAGAGCAAAATGAGTTTTACATTTCTCGCATTTATTACCAGTAGCGATTAGCTTTCAATGTATCGATTATGTATGAGTTTCTTCTATAGCCTGTGGAATTTTTTTCAAAATAGTTCTATATATAATCTAGATTTGAAGAAAATCACCAAGATTTTTTTAAGCCATATAGACTAATACTCAAATTGTATACGAATCTAGCTAAATGATTCCTTAAAAATTAAATTATAAGATTTTAAAAAGACCTACTAAAAAGGTTTATATGTCTAAATTTTTTTGATGAAATTAGAACTTAGAATATAGTTTTATATACAATCACGTTAACGTTATGTGATAAAAGAATTACTATTGTAAATGAATAAAAGGCGGTTTAAACCCATCATGCAGCACCATTTTTTAAAAGATAATTAGATTTGCTACGATTTGTACTTCTAAAATATGGTGCCAAAGAAATTTAAAGAAAGATTTTCTTTATTTTTTCAATTCTGCACTCAACCTTTCAAATAATGTGCTCATTTTTGCTAAGTCTTCCTTCGTTTTTGTTACTTCATGAAGCAACTGAACTTTTGGATCATTGGATTCAGAAGCATTTTGAAAATCCAAATCTTCGTTTTCCTTCTGCGCTTCTGCCATTCCATTCATAATGACACCGATGAATAGATTTAAGATCACCATTGTTCCTGTCAGGACAAAACTTATAAAGAAAAAGGCGCCTAATACAGGTGTAGCGCTAGAATTAGTACAGATGGACTCAATGCCTCCGTAGCCGTAATTCTCGCAACCATACATTTGAATGTACATCAAGTCTGTCCAGTCTTCTAAGGTAACAGCTCGAAACAAAGAGACCATAGATATCGCTAGATTTTTAAAGTGAACTGGATCATTTGCTCCAAACATAAATACAGCAGCAACCCCATAAATATAAAATTGTAGGACAAGCAAAAGGGAAACATAGCCCATGGATGGAATACTTTTTAGAAGTGCTGCAACTAAGATCTGTAATTTTGGAATCGCTCGGACAAGCTTAAGAACCCTGAGAAGTCTCAAAAGTCGGAGAATGGTTACATACTGTCCACCTTCACCCAATGGAAGAAATGTTGCTCCAACAATGATAAAATCAAATACGTTCCATCCATCAAGAAAATACTGCCATGGCTTAGAACCAAATGAAGCCATTTTGATTACAATCTCTATAACGAAAATCGAAATAATGATCTTATCTGCCAAATGTAAAAGTACTGACCAATCTACGGCAAGTTCATGATCGGTCTCCAATCCGACTAATACACCTGCTATTAATATCACAGCCGTTATAAATCCCTGAAACTGAGGAGAGTCAGCAATTTTCTTTGCAATCAATGTCATTTAAGAATTACCTATCCAAATATAAAATTTAGAACAATCCTAATTAAATGCCAACTTTTGTGTCAATGATTAATAAATAATTTATAAATTTATAATTCCTAAATATAATTGTATTATACAATTTAGGTAAATTTTCCGCCCAAAAATTTACATTCTGTCAAAAATTTATCACATGCTTTTCACTTTTTCGCATAGAGGGGACAAATAAAGAATCGGCAATTCTAATTTTTGATTCAGATCGCCATCATCGAAAATAATTTCGAAATCTCGAAACCGTACCTGTCCTGGGAATTCTTCCGATTTTTCCTTCACGACTGATTCAGGAAAGTCAAACCAATTCTCACCTTGCTCTAAAGAGAAATATTTAGTTACTATCGGAGTCTTACTATGGGCTTTGTAAAGCTGATCTTGATCAAAACTATCTCGATCATACAAAGTAATGGTTGCTTTTTTTGGTGAATGAATCTGATTTTTTTCTATAAAAATTCCAATACTCATCGCAATATCTCGGTTTTTTGGAGGATCTCCGAAATAATGACTAAGGCAACCTTCCAAGTAAATGGAACCTGGGTTTTTATTGAGTTGTATGTTTTCTTGATTCTGATAGGTGATTTTTCTTAAATGAATCTGAGCTGGGTCTTCGCTCGATCTATAAGTCCAATATCCAATACTCATCACAAGAAACAGAATTGTAGTTATGAATCCTGCAATAAAATGCCAAGGTCGAAAAATTTGCCGACCACCAATGAAAATTCCAACCAAAGCATAAAAAGGCAATACAACCTCATCATCCAATTGATAACATTGAAAAAAACCAGCTGCAAATAAAACCAATACGCCCCAAGAAAAACTCTGAGTATATGTTTTTATGGATGCATAAAAATATGTCCAAAGTAGAGACCAAAAAAATATCCATATAATGGCAGTTAATATACCTCCAACGATAAAGAAGTGCATAAAATCATGATGCGCATGACCTCTCGGTGTGATAAATAGTTCATACCATAGTTCTTCATGTTCCTTTATCATTTGATTGGATTCTATAGTATGTATTTTGCGAAAATTGGCATTTCCAACTCCGAGAATCCAATTGCTTTTTAATACTTGGATAGAATTTTTCCATATAAAATAACGTTGATTTTCTGTGGTTTTCTGAGTGAGGCTATCTTGTAGAGCTCTCTGAATCAGCCAGTTTTTGCTCCAGGCAAGATTCATCATCACAACTATGCTTGCGAGGAAAACGATTCCTATTAAGATTTGAGCCCATCGCTTTTTCCAGAAATTTATCTGAGTGGGGGGTTCGATCGCTTTTGGTAAATTCTGATTTCCTTCTGAGAGAATATGCAATTTATGTGATTCGTAAAATCTATGATGGAAGAAAGTATAAATTTTGAATACAAAGATGGAAGCAATATAGATTGATAATGTAAATATACAACCAATCCAAATAGACCGACTTTGATTATAAAAAACAACAAAAGTGGAAATGAATAATGCGAGGAAAATGATAATTTTTCTTATTGGACTAAAATCAAAAAATCGATGCAAGCAATAGAAAACAAATCCGAGATAACCCATTCCCAAAATTCCACCATAGGTTAGGTGAGTATTCATAAGACCAATGGGAAGATAGGTGAAGTGTCCGCCGATGACTCCCGCAAAATGTTGAAGTCTCTCTCCTTCAGGATATGCAAAACCCATAGATATCCATTTACCAAGACGATAAGGAGTGAAGATTGATACAATTCCAGTGAATACAATAATGGCAAAACTCAGTCCGATAGCCTTGTGGATAACGGAACGATTTTCTATTTTTTTATAATGGAAGTAAGCAACCGGAATAGAAAAAGTCATCCAAAAATCAGAAACTTCACCACGGAGAAAGCCAAAAACTATGGAAAAATCTCCGATTCCATGAATCAAACTGCCAAAGAATATGCTCACATAAATTCCCAATGCAAGCCAAAAAATTAAAGGAAAAATTGGGTCGCTCTCTTTTTTTCCTGAACTTTTAAAATTTCTAAAATGACTCCAGCAGCTTGGAATAAAAAATAAAAACGATACTATAAAGCTAATCTGTGAAATTGAAACAGAAAGAGGGAAGCTAATAATAAATATGAGGAAGAAGATTAAGGAATAGAAATCAGCCTTTTTTGGTTTCATTTTTATCTATGTTAGGGAAACTGAACCTATCTATGGAACAGTCCGTACCATCCAAACTTTCTGTTGCGATCATAACATACAATGAAGAAAAAAACATTTCTGATTGCATAGAATCGGTTTTAGAAGTAGCAGATGAAATCATAGTTCTCGATTCTCATAGCCAAGACAATACAAAATCAATCGCTGAGTCATATGCGAAAGTAAAATTTTCAGTTCATAGTTTTGATGGGCATGTTGAACAAAAAAACAGAGCAATCACTCTTTGTTCGAATGAATGGATACTGTCGTTGGATGCAGATGAGAGAATAGATGACCAATTGAGAACAGAAATACTTAAATGGAAATCAACACCATCTCCAGTTAATATCAACGGCTATAAAATAGCCAGGCTTACTTGGCATATGGGTAGATTTATTCGCCATTCAGGATGGTATCCTTTGCATCGCTATAGACTTTTCCGAAAAGGTCAATCTACTTGGATCGGAGAGAACCCCCACGATTATTTAGAAGTCTTAGGTCAAGGTCTCAAAATGAAAGGAGACATCATCCATTATAGTTTTACGGATCTATCCGCACAAATTGATACAATCAATAAATTTTCATCAATTGTGTCTTTTACTCGTTTCAAAAAAGGGAAGAAGTTTTCACTGCTAAATACTTTGATCAAACCGTTTATAAAATTCATTGAGATCTACATAGTCAAGCGTGGTTTTTTAGATGGCTTTCCAGGTTTTACAATTGCTATTGCTTCATCATTTTCAACTTTCCTTAAATTTGCAAAAATATATGAATTAGATAGAAAGGGTCTGTTACGTCCGTCCAACTTAAGAGAAAGTTATGGCAAAGAAAAAGAATAAGCGCTCGTTGTTCCAACGAATTTTTTCAGTTTTTGGACGAGATAAACACAAAGCCGAACCAGAAGAAGAAAAATTTATTGAAACCGCAGATACTATGGCAATCGAAATTGAAAAAGCTCGAAAGAAATTTGCGAATTTTTATCTCACAAGAAAACTTAAAAACGGAGAGGAAATTAAGCGAAAAGATTATACTATCAAAAAAACTAATGATAAAATCTATCGATTGGAAGGAAAAGATTATCAAGTCGTTGTAATTACAGGTAATTCTCTCACAACAAAAGATCATAAAACAACTGGAGTTCTTCATGTATCCGAATCTATTCTTAATCGCGCAATCCAAAGAGAACATTCTGATCTAAATTCATTTCTACAACTTTGGGATAAAGAAATTGATTTTACTGATATAGACATGGATTCAAATTTTGAATCTAAAAACATCCGAGACAAAAAAGATTGGTCAAGAATACTTACTTGGGATACAATCTGGAAGCAACAACTAATACTGCATTTACGACATGATACACTAGCACTCTTAATCATCAGCCTAGGGTTAGAATTTGAAAAGTTCTATCTTGCAAATGCTACCATTAAACAAAAAAAGATTGTGCATGATGAAATCTTCTATCTCAATCAAGGAAAAAACTCGGATGATTGGAATCCACATTCAAGGAATAAAACATTGACCGAACCTGATCTTGCGATTGCAGAACTGATTTCGACTATCGAATTTATTGAAAAAAAGATAGATAAGGAAAAAAATTATTAATATGGAAAATATTGTCATAGAACATTTTGAAGATTCGATCTTAACAAAACAAAAACTCATCCAAGAATCTAAACAAGGAATTCTAGATGCTGGACTATTGCTTGCTGAGTGCTTACAGAATGGAAATAGAATTCTGATTTGTGGCAATGGAGGATCTTCCTGTGATGCAGCACATATTGCAGCAGAACTCGTTGTTCGGTATAAATCAGGAAATGATCGTAGAGCTCTTCCTGCTATGGCACTTGGAACTGATCATGCAGTCTTGACTGCTTGCGGCAATGATTATGGTTATGACGAAATCTTTTCTAGGCAAGTAGAAGCCTTTGGTGCAAAGGGAGATTGTCTGGTTGCGATTACAACATCTGGTAATTCAAATAATGTTATCAAAGCTATAGCAAAAGCGCAAGAACTAGGAATGTCTACCGTTGCATTACTTGGAGGCAATGGTGGAAAAATAAAAGGAATCTGTAATCGAGAAATCATTGTTCCTTCAACCGTGACTGCACGAATTCAAGAATCTCATATTCTGATTGGACATATATTTTGTTCTATTATAGAGAAGAAATTATTTGACCTCAACTGAGATTAAACCTGCACCAATTCTAGAAATTCAGGATCTCAGTATCACTGTTCGAACTGGTACAAAAATTTTGGATTCCTTTAGCTGGACTTTTGAACGAGGCAAAATCTATTCTTTGATTGGCGAATCTGGAAGTGGTAAGACTAGTTTTGCTTTTTCTCTATTCGGAATCTTACCTAGACTTTCAAAAATTGATTATTCCAAATTCGACATTGGAGGAACTGATTGGAAGGTCTGGGAACAACGCGATTGGTTGAATCTTAGAGGCAAGAAGATTGCAATGATTCCTCAGAATCCAAATCTTGCTTTTCATCCCTATAGAACATTGGGAGACCAACTTATTGAATTCTTTGCGATTACCAATAATGACTATGCAAAACCTGATCGAATTATCGAAATTCTAGAGAATTTTGGACTTAGGTCCCCAGAACAAGCTTTTGACTCACTTCCATCTCGTCTGTCGGGAGGGGAAAAACAAAGAATCTGCATTGCAATGGTGCATTTTTCAGGTGCAGAGATTATTGTTGCAGACGAACCTACAACCGCTTTAGATCCCATCCAAACCAAAAAAATTATGCAGTTATTGTTAAGGCCAGTTAAAGAAGAAAATAGAACCTTGATATTGATTACTCATAATTTAAAATTAATGAATAAAATCGCCGATGAAGTTATGGTGATCAAAAATGGCAAAATGGTCGAAAAGAATATTAGATCATACGGTGAAATATTCTCGTTTAAATCTGAATATGCGCAGATGCTTATGGAAAATATTTAGTAGTTTGTTAGGTATAGTTTTTACATGCATGTAAGATTGTTCATCATTACGATTTTCTTTTTTCTGAATACATCTGCAGTCATATCCAAACCCACTTTCATTTTTGAAGGTATCGATAAGTCAAAATTTCCCGAAATAGAAATCCGTATTCGTGAGAATATGAAAACAGATTTAGGAATTTCCAATCTTGTGGTTGCAGAAGAAATGGATGGACTCAGAACAATTCCTATAGACTTAGAAATTCATCGAGATGCTGTCTCTGAACCGATCCAATTGGTTGTCAGTATCCAACCAACGGATTCCAAGGCAATCAACCAATGGAGCACCGATTTAGTCCTATCTCTTTCAACCGTCATTGAAAAAAAAGATCGCTTAGCTGTACATATCCAAGAAGATAAAAGATTTCTTTTCCTTGCAAATCAATCAACCGACTCATTGCAATCGGGTTTTATATTGCCTTCTGTTGAGACGTATTCCAAAACTCTGGAATCGATTTCATTTCTGCTAGATAAACTCAGCGTCTCGGAACGCAAACCTCCGTTTTTGTTGATAGTATTGCATTCAAGAAAAATTCCAGATCGAGACAACCTAATTGAACTTTCCAAAAAATCCAGAAGAATGGGAATACCAATTCATATTCTTGGATTCGATTCCTCAGAAACAAGAAAACTCACAGAATATACGGATGCGAATTTTTATTCCTTAGAAGATAAGAACTCCACCAAAAAACTATTCGAAGATATTCAACATTACAAAAAACCACCGTATCGAATCAAATACAGCTCTAGAAAAAAAATTCAGCTCTTTGATGAGAAAACAATCCAAGTCGATATTGGAATCTTGAATGTACAAAATTTAAGTACATCCTACCGAATCAATATAGTGACTCGTCTCGAAGACGCTCTTCGTGATCCTTCCATTTTTCTTCCAACTTCCATATTCTTTCTGTTAATCTGCATAACAGCCCTTTTCTTATTACCTAGAATTAGAGCATCGAGAAAGAATCGATCTTCAGAAATAGATTCACATAAAAAGACATCTGGCAATGGTCGAGATGAAGAATCTGTTTATGAACATATGTATGGTAAAAAAGAAGGTTCAGGGCAGACTTCGAGAAGTTTCGATGATGAATATTATGAATCTAGCATGGAAGAAGCATCTCACAATTCTTTAGCTATTCAGCTGAATGGCGAAGCCTATGAGCGAGCAATTTTGATTCAAAAGGAAGGTCCAAGTCCGGGCCGACAATTTAATATCAATCAATCGGAAACGATAATAGGTCGAAGCGAAACCTCAGATTTTGTGATATGGGACAATTCAGTGAGCCCACAACATGCAAAGATTCGAAGTATCGAAAAGCATTTCATTCTCTATGATTTGCTTTCTTCGCAGGGTATTTTTCTAAATGGAAAAAAATTGCTGAGACCAAAAGTCCTATTTGATTTCGATGAAATTAGAATAGGAAAGACTCTTTTGATATTTCGTGGCAAATAAAGTTGACAATATTAAATAAGCATTATATATTTAGTTATGATCGCAAAATCAATCGCAATTATTTATGTCACAATTTTCATTCTATTAGTATGTATATTTTCTTGTGGCGGTAATTCTGATGATTCGGACGACAACTCTGTTTTTGCTTTGTTACCTCAAGAATCTGGCGATGATGGACTCTGTACTGTAACAGGACTTAACTCACAATTCAAAGCAGGATTTACTCGGGCATCGACAGAGACTCAGAATGTTGCCTTGGCTAGAATAAATACAACTCGTTATGGCGTAATTCTTGTTAAGAATGCAAATATTGGTACGGTGCTAGAGATTACTGCGTCTATTGATCCAGATATTTATACTTCATCTACTTGTCCTCTCAATGTTCAGACAGATACAGCCGCGACAGCAAATACAGAATATACCCAAACTAATACTTCTGGAACAACAATTACTTTTATAAAATCTGGTAGCTATTTGGTTTATTTTTATTTATTGAACCAATCAGACGATTCCGCTTCGTTTACAGCAGTCTTATCAGGAACTCCAGTATCTACGGATGGAGCTTCAACTGGTGCAACAGACGATCTAACTTTCAACAAATCCTGTACTTCTTCTGGAGCCTGCTCAGAGATTTATGGAACTGAGACAGATTGCCTATCGGGTGAAACTGACGATACGGAAAAATGCTCAACAGACGATGTATTAGGAACCTGTAAACAACCCAAGACTGATGGATATAGATTATCTTTGTTCTACAATTCTTTTGTTGGCGGATCAACAATTGCAACAGCGGTCTGCTCTGGGCTTAGTGGCACTTATGTTTCTGGTTATTCTGCACCCTAATCTCCAAATCTAAGTTTACGATTTACGTCAATTTTCCGAACATGGCACAAGGAGCCATTTCACTTATGAAAACGATGTTTGAGAAAATCTGGGAAGATCACCTTGTCAAAGAGGATGGTGGGACGAGTCTTATTTATATAGATAGACATCTTATTCATGAAGTGACTAGTCCACAAGCCTTTGAGTCTTTGAGATTTACCAAACGCAAAGTGCGAAGGCCAGAAGCGACGATCGCAACTATGGATCACAATGTTTCAACTAGAACCAGAGATTATGATTCAGCTGATCCAATCTCAGCGATCCAGATGAGAACCCTTCAGAAAAATTGCGAAGAAAACGGAATTAAATTATACGACCTAAAACATCCTGATCAAGGCATCATCCATGTCATCGCTCCAGAGTTAGGAATAACGCAGCCTGGCATGACATTGGTCTGTGGTGATTCCCATACATCGACTCATGGAGCTTTTGGAGCCTTAGCATTTGGAATTGGAACATCCGAGGTGGAACATGTTTTGGCAACACAGACACTGGTTCAAAAGCAAGCAAAAACCATGGAGATTCGCATAGAAGGAAAGATCTCTGATAAAGTTACATCAAAAGATATAGTGCTCGCAATCATTGGAAAAATTGGAACTGACGGGGCGACCGGATATGTGATCGAATATACAGGAGACGGAATCCACTCATTATCTATGGAAGCAAGAATGACCATTTGCAATATGTCCATAGAAGCTGGCGCAAGAGCAGGACTTATTAGCCCAGACGAAATTACTTTTGAATATTTAAAAGGCAAAGATTTCTCTCCCAAAGGAGAAGAATGGGATAAAGCTGTAGAAAAATGGAAACATTATGTTACAGATCCAGGTGCAAAATTTGACAAAACAGTTATCCTTAAAGCAGAAGATATTGCGCCGATGGTAACATGGGGGACTTCTCCAGGTCAAGTGATTCCTGTAACCGAATCTGTTCCTGTAACGAGTTCAGAAAAAGATCCAACCCAGAAGAAGAGTTTAGAAAATTCTTTGAGCTATATGGGATTAGGTGGTGGAGAGAAAATTACTGATATTACAATCAATAAGGTTTTTATTGGATCCTGTACCAATTCAAGAATTGAAGATCTCAGACTGGCAGCATCAACTATCAAAGGGAAAAAAGTATCATCCAAAGTGGAAGCGATCGTTGTTCCCGGTTCAGGTCGAGTGAAAAGGGAAGCTGAGGCTGAAGGCTTAGATAAGATATTCATTGAAGCAGGATTTCAATGGAGAAATCCAGGCTGTTCCATGTGCCTTGCTATGAACGATGACTTTCTAAATCCAGGAGATCGTTGTGCTTCAACAAGCAATCGTAATTTTGAAGGTAGGCAAGGTAAGGGTGGACGTACGCATTTAGTGAGTCCATCCATGGCAGCAGCTGCTGCGGTCGAAGGGAAATTTGTTGATATCAGGAGCTGGAAATAATATGAATCCATTTACAAAACACGAAGGGCTGCCGGCAATTTTGGATCGCGCGAATGTTGATACCGATGCTATCATTCCGAAACAGTTTTTAAGGAAAATTGAAAGAACAGGGTTTGGAAAACATTTATTTCATGACTGGAGATTTCTAGATGATGCTGGTGAAAAGATCAATCCAGATTTTATCCTCAATCAATCCAGATATTTGGGTGCTTCCATATTGGTTGCTCGTGATAATTTTGGCTGTGGATCTTCACGAGAGCACGCTCCTTGGGCACTTGAAGATTTTGGATTCAAAGCTATGATCGCTCCTAGTTTTGCGGATATTTTTTACAATAATTGTTTCAAAAACGGAATGCTACCTGTAGTGCTTCAAACTTCCGAAGTAGATGAGATTTTTCAGTTCGTTGCAGGAAATGAAGGCAAAAAGATTACAGTAGATCTAGTAAATCAAGTTGTTGAAATTCCAAATGGTAAATCTTATAAATTCGAGGTAGATCCCGTTCGCAAAGAGAGTTTACTCAATGGTTGGGACGACATTGGATTAACAATGCGTTTTGAAGAAGATATAACTAAATTTGAAAATAAACAAAAAGCTACAATGCCCTGGCTCTACAGATCAGCAGTCTAAAAACAAAACAATAAGGATGAGACAATTATGAGAAATTTCAATAAAATTTTGGTTACACTAGTATTTGCCAGCGCAGTATTGTATGCTGCCGACCTTGGAATCAAGGATGTTAAAGTAGGCAAAGGCAAAGAAGCACTTCGAGGAACTCAAGTAACCGTGCACTATGTAGGTACACTGACCAATGGTCAGAAGTTTGACAGCTCAAGAGATAGAAATCGTCCTTTTACTTTTATCTTAGGCGAGAACCAAGTGATCCAAGGCTGGGAGAAAGGGATTTTAAAAATGCGAGAAGGCGGGGTTCGTAAGCTTACAATTCCTCCTCAAATGGGATATGGCGAAAGAGCTGTTGGCTCAATCCCGGCTAATTCAACCCTTTTGTTTGATGTAGAGTTATTAAAAGTAAACTAGAAATGATCGACCAGATTTCCAAATCAATCGATGAATTAGGTAACGGAATCATCAATGCCCTGAATGATATTCAAGGCATGTTTGGAAAGGAATTGAGTGTCGCAAACCCTGTAAAAAATAGTATCCTGGATTTGGTTGGAAATACTCCCATCATTCGATTGAACCAAATCGGGAGCCATATTCCTGGAATCAATTTTTATCTAAAAGCGGAATTCCAGAATCCAACTGGAAGCCTGCGAGATCGAAGCGCAATTGCGATGATCAGAGACGCAGAGAAACGCAATAAATTAAAAAAAAATGGTACCATTCTCACATCCGGAACCGGCTCTTCTTCCTTATCATTTTCCTGGGCAGGGAGAACTATGGGATACAAGATTAAATGTCTTGTATCAGAAGGCACGGATCAAGAGAAAATCCAGAAGCTAAGTCATTATGGAGCGGATGTAGAAGTTGTATCTGGGGACCCAAAAGACAGTATTCTTAAATATTCAGGAAATAGTAATTTCTGGTATCCGGATGAAAACTCTAATATGGCGAATCCTAATCATCATTTTGCGAGAACTGGTCCAGAAATCTATCGAGACCTTGGAGGAAAAGTTGACATCTTCGTAACAGGTGGTGGAACAGGAGCATCCGTTACAGGCATTGGAAGATTCTTTCGATCCATCAGACCAAAAACAAATACTCAAGTTGTATTGTCTGGATTTAAAAATAGCAATTTTGATTTATATTTTTCTACAACTAACAAAGAGAAAGTTCCCATTCCAGAAATTTTTGATCCATCCGTAGTCGCAGAGTTTATAGCTGTAACCAAAGAGGAAGCTTTACATTATCAATCTGATTTATTGATCAAAGAAGGTATTCCTGTTGGAATCACAACAGGAATGATACTATGTGCTGCTATCAGATACGCAGAGAAACTGGATGTAACTAGTATTCCAGAGCCAAGGAATTTAGTTATACTTTGTCCTGATCGAGAATAAAGGTTTTGGTTTAACTTAAGAAAATAATGCCTTAATATCCTGGATAGATTCTCTTGCTTTGATCTCTCCAAATTCCATAAATTCTCGACCGCGATAGAATTCAAACCAAGACGAATTCTCAAGAATCGGATTTAAATAAACGTCAGCTTCTTGAGCAGAGTATTTTCCAATACGATACTGTAATGAATATAAACTGTTCACAATAATATCGATGATAGATGGATTTTTATCATTAGATTTGACTTCAATTTTAGATGATGGCATTGAATTGACAGCTACAATGCGATTGATTCCCTCTTTGGTTAGCGAAGAAACAGGTAATGGATTTACAATTCCACCATCGACGAGAACTCTTCCATCAGCCAAATGAATTGGCGAAAACACGCCTGGTATGGCTACGCTTGCCATTATGGCATCCACTAAGTTACCTGAGGATAGCTCAACCTCTGTCCTCGTAATAATATCGCAGGCAATTAACTTGAGTGGAATTTTGAGATCAGAAAATTGTAAACCTGATAAATGTTTTTCCAATAATGAACGAATATTTCTTCCTGAGAATAATCCCTTGTGAAAGGAAAAATCTATAAATCGAAAAAATTTAAAAACCGAATCGAATTCCGCGATCACTTCCAATAAAACATCCCAAGATATGCCAGCAGCCCAATATGCTCCAATCACTGCTCCGATACTCGTTCCGGAAATCATATCAAATTCTAATCCTTCTTCTTGACAGACTTTTAAAATTCCAATCTGCGAAAGTCCAAGAGCTGCTCCTCCACCCAATGCAATACCGACTCTACGACCTGTCACTTTTCTAGAAATCGATTTTATTGTTTCGGGTTGTATAGATTCAATTGCATTGATTTCTATAGCTGGATATTCATCTATCAATTTCTGGATATCTGATTTTAATAGAACCTCTTTTTTATAATACAATATATCAGTCATAGACAGAAGCAGACGCCTAACTTCTGGAAGACTATCAGATACATCTAGGAATAAAAAATCAAAGTTTGCCATATAGCGTTCGAGAATTTCTCGAATTTTAGGTTTAGAAATTATTTGATAAACTTTCTCATAAGGATGATTGCTTTCTTTTTTGCCTTTTTGAAATTTCAATAGAACGGGTTTTTTCCCGGAAAGGATTTCGGTTTGCTCTAGTATTTGATCCAAAAAATCATCGGGATTAGTTTGGTCACCCCAGTATGCAAAAATTGTATTTCGAATATCGTCTTTTTCGCCAAGGATCTCTTTTCGCAAAATCAAGGATAGAATTCTTGCAAATGCCATACCAAGATTCGGAATATCCTGCAAGACCTTTCGAAAATCTTTTGCGTTCATCCGAAGAAGGCGTGTGTCTTCTAGGCATTTCGCCGTGCTAGAATGAGGCTGATTGGTTAGAAGAGAAATGAGTCCAAAGTAATCTCCTTTTCGAAGGATTTCCAAAATCTCAAAAGATTTATCTTTTTTAGATTTGTAAACCTCTACCATACCAGTAGCGATTGCGTAAAAATAAGGATTTCCTTTTCCTTCTTCGAAAACGAAATCACCTTTTTTTAAATCAAGAATTTGGATTTTCTCGGCAACAGATTCTATCTCTTCAGGCTGTAAGTTCCTAAAAATCGGAATCCCTTCTACTAAGTAAAATTTCCCAAGCGAGTCTTGCTTTTTCATCAATAGGAATAGATTTCCAAATCAATCTTTCCAATCCAGAAATAAATTTCTTGAGCGTCAGATTTTTTTCTAAAAAATACTATATTTATGTTGACTAATTATATATAGTGCAATACTATTGTATAGTAAACATAAGGAGTGGTCTATGCTTAAGAGTTTATATCTAAAAGACTTTGCATTATTCGAAGAACAGGAAATTCGTTTCGGACAAGGTTTAACTTCACTGATTGGAGAAAGCGGTTCCGGTAAATCATTAATTCTCGATGCTATATCCTCTCTTATGGGCGGCCGGTGCAGTTCGAGCAATATTCGGCAAGGCAAAGATCGCTACATACTTCAAGCCGGATTTGATATTTCTACGAATATTCCTGTCAAGGAATGGTTGATCGAAAAAGGAATTCAGAATAACCAGAAAGACCTAAGCATTTCGAAAGAGCTACAAAGAGATGGCAAATCGAGAATCTTTGTCGGAGAGTCTTTAGTTAGCTTAAGCTTACTCCGAGAAATAGGATCGCTTTTATGTGATATCCATAATCAGAACGAACAATTATTTCTTTTAGATAAATCTAACCAACTGGAATTTTTGGATCGTTTCGCAGGACTCAATCCACTTAGGGAAGAAATGAGATCAGCTTTTAATCTTTTTAAATCATGGAAGAAAAAGCTTACTGAATTGGAAATCCGTGATTCAGCAAGAAAGAATCATATAGAATCTTTAGAATTTCAAATCAGAGAACTAGACCTTGCTAAACTAAAGCCTGGCGAGATGGAAGAGCTTGAAAAAGAAGAAAAGTTACTGACACATGGCGAAAAGCTTTTTGAAAATTTTAAAACAATTTCAAATCATCTTTTTGAATCCGAAGATTCAATTCTTGCTCAATTTCCCGGAATTCTAGCATCAGCTGAAAAAATCACTGGGATTCATGATGGTTTTTCATCCATTTCACAAGAATTCAAAGAAATCTATGATCGACTCAAAGAGATCAAAACTTCTGTCCGAAACGAAGAAGAAGAAATCTTTTTCTCTCCCGAAAGATTGGATGGAGTTCAATCTAGGCTAAGAGAATTGCACAGGCTAAAGAAAAAATACGACCGAGATATTGATGCATTGATTATAGATCACGAATCATGGAAAAAAGAACTTCAAACAATGCACGATTCGGAAGAGTCCTTGGATCGAATTCGCAAAGAATACAATTCAGCTCTAAATAACATTAAAATCCTAGCAATGGATCTTTCAAAAAAACGCAGAAGCGGACTTGCTCACTTCGAAGCAGAAATACAAAAAGAATTAGAATTTCTTGGAATGAAAGGTGCCAGAATCCAAATTGTTTTGCGTTGGGAAGAAGATCCGGACGGTGAACTTCGCGAAGGTGAAAAGAATTATATACTTACTTCGTTTGGCTTAGATCAAGCAGAATTCTATTTTACTGCTAATGCAGGCGAAAAACCGCGTCCTTTAAGAAAAGTTGCATCTGGAGGTGAAATGTCTAGAATCATGCTTGGTATTCGAAGTGTTTTAGGGCAAACTCATACTTCGCAGAAGCTATTGATCTTTGATGAAATTGATGCAGGTGTAGGTGGAGAAGGTGCTTTTTCCATGGCACAAAGGTTAGGGAAGTTAAGTGAAATTTCCCAAATATTAGTCATAACACATTCCCAACCAATTGCCGCAGTATCAACAGCTCATTGGAAGGTTGAGAAATTCCAGAAAGATGGAAGAACTATATCAAAAGCAACCTCCATTGCTTCCAAAAACAAACCTATCGAACTTGCAAGAATGGTAGCCGGCAAAGAAGTAACTGAAGCTGCCGTAGCTCATGCTCGCTTTCTTTTGGAAAAGAAGGCAAGTTAAGATGCTCTCTGTATAAATTTCTTCCCGACTGTAGTTGAAAAAACAACTACAGTCGGGTCTTTTTTTATGAAATTTTTGTTTGGCACTAGATGGTTGGTTTGAAAGTCTACTAAGCAGGTATGTTTTTTTTAGGTAAATCCGACTCGCTCATTTCATCTGTTCCACCGGAGACGATCCCGGTTGTAATTATTATGGTTTCTATCATTATGTTGACGATTGTGATAGAAAGGATGGTTTACTATTGGAAGTTAAAGCCAATAGATAATGACTCATACATTCAAACCAAGGAACTTCTAAGATCTAAGAAATGGGATGAAGCCAAAGATTTATTGGCAAGTAAGAGTTCTAACCCAGCCTCACTAGTGTTGCAAGTTGGAATTGATCGTAAACGAAGAAATCTAGATTATATCGAAGAAGAAATGCAATCTGAAGGATATAAACAAATCAGACTCATGGAGAAGTTTTTATCTGCTTTAGGAACTATTGCGACTGTTTCTCCCTTACTCGGAGTATTGGGAACAGTGATAGGAATTATTCGATCCTTTGCTGAAGGAGCTGGTACAAAAGGGGCAGAAGTGGGAATTTCTGAGGCTCTTATAACTACCGCTATGGGCTTGGCGGTTGCTATTCCCGCTTATGTTTTCTATAATTATTTGGTAAGAGTCAAAGAAGATAGAATCATCGAAATGGAAAATCTATCCAATCAAATACTTCCCTACTTGGAAGATAAAAAGAAATAAAATGAAATTCAGAAAATCCCATGGAACTCACGATAAAATTGAACTAGCACCTCTAATTGATGTTATTTCATTTATTGTAATTTACTTTCTTATGAATGCTACCTTAGAAAAGAATACATCCATGAAAGTTGAGTTACCTAGATCGTCTAGCATTGCGAAAGAAAAGAATCAAGATGAATTGATAATAACTGTAGACAAGCAAGGTAAAATTTATCTTGATAAGGATACGGAATCTGTTCCTTTAGATAAACTTACCGATAAAATCAATAGCTTTCTCGGTCCAGAAAAGGATAGAGACCCGAAAAAAAATCGCGTTATAATTCGTGGTGACGGTGGTGCATCGTATCAAACAGTTGTTAAGGTTATCGATTCGGTTAATTCGGCTGGTGTCACAAGATTCAATCTAGCCATGGTCAAAGGCACATCAACAAACTGAAGTTCTAAAAATTGAAACCTCGTCTTTTATTTAAGTCAGCTTTATTTTCAATTTTACTCTGCCTTATCTATATCACAGCTACAAACGATATTTTTTCTGATCGATCTAAATTTCTTGGTAAACAGATCAAAGCAATCGAATTTGAAGGAAACCGAAATACTAGCAGCGAAGATATCTTAGAAATGATAGAGATGCGTGTTGGGATGAAGCTTGAAGATAAGCTCGTGAATGGCGACCTTAAAACTCTTTTCGCTTCTGGATATTTTTTCTTTATTGATGTTCAAGGTGAGCTTTTTGAAGACGGGGTTAAGGTAGTCTTTCTTGTAAAAGAAAGACCCAGAGTGAAAGAAATAGAATTTATAGGAGCTGATGAAGTTTTCCCATCTGATCTCCGAGAAAAAATCCCCCTCAAAGAAAATGAAGTAATCACTCCAAACAAAGTAGTTGTCGCAAAAGATTTAATCCTCAAAAAATATCGCGACGAAGGTTTTTTCCTAGCTTATGTAAAAGTAGAACTAAGTGAAGTAGATGAAAAAACCAATACAGTCGTTGTCAAATTTATAATTGATGAAGGGGAAGAAATTCCAGTTTCAAAAATCAATATATTCGGAAATAAAGAAGTAGATACTTATGATATACTTGGTGTGCTTGAGCTAAAAGAATCAGGATTTCTCGAAAGTGGAACGTTCAAAGAAACATCTTTCGAGACCGACAAGCAAAAGATAGTTGGTATTCTAAAATCGAAGGGCTACATAGATGCAGAATTATCAAGTGATGGAACCAACTGGGAAATTCGCTGGGAGAATCCTGCAAAAAAAGACAAAAGAGTCATAATTGTTAACTATAAAATTATAGAAGGCGAGCGATATTTCTTCAACGGTTATAATCTGTCCCATGATTTATCGTTAGGTCCAGACAATAATCCCCTTTATCTGAACAAAGAGAACAACCCACCGGGAACTCCAGTTGCAGAGCTAAAGCCGGTTTTCGAAGTTGATCTATTTATGAAAAACTTCGAATTTACGAATGACGATGTGGGAGAAATTTTTGACGAAACAAAATTCTTTCGAGATAGAGGATTTATCAACGAATCTTATAGTACGAAAGGTTATTTGTTTGCGCAAGTTGTCCCAAGAAGAAGGTTTATCGAGCTAACGGATGCTAATATCTCCAATTATGAAAATTGCGAATCCAAACCTAAGAATTCTCAGCAAGAATGTGAAAAAGAGAATAAAGAATTAAATATTACAAAATTGAGAAAAATCTATGATGAGAAACCTGAACTAAGAGGGAAAAAATTCGTCCATATAGATTTTACAATTCGAGAAAACAATCTTGCCTATGTTGAAAATATCATCATCAAGGGAAATAAGAAAACCTTAGATCGAGTTATTCGACGTGAACTGTTATTTAAACCTGGTGACCTTTTCAATTCAACTCTTGTAAACAGGTCTCGGGAGAGGATCTTTAATCTAGGATATTTCAAAGAAGTAAACTTCAACATGAGACCTGGATCTGATGAAACTAAAATGAACCTTATCATTGAACTGGTTGAACAGCCGACAGGAACAGTTTCAATGGGTGGTGGGTATGGAACGATTACCGGTTTTTCCATATTTACGCAATTAGGTGAAAATAACCTTAATGGAACTGGTCAGCAAGTTCAAGGAAGGTTGGAATTCGGTCCAATCAGAAGATTTTTTCAATTATCCTGGACCGAACCCTGGATATATGATAAGCCTTGGGCATTAACCCTAAGTATGTTCTATTCAAGCAGAACCTTAAATGTTGGTGCGGCATCCATCACTGAAAATAATAATCAAGCCATTCGTGAACGAGCTACCTATGACAGATCTGGAGTAGGGGTTTCTGTTGGAATTGGACATAGATTTTTGATAAACTGGACGCATTTCCATAGATATTCTCCAAGTTTTTTCACATCAACAAGGCCTTCATCGCTAGTATCCGATCAAGTTCTTGCGGAAGTGAATTTGGGATGGCAATTTCGATCGCAAATAACGAATGGAATCGCTTATGACAATCGAGATAATATTTTCAATACTACGGAAGGTTTTAGTGCAACTTTTGCTATTGATAACGTAGGTCAGTATTTAGGTGGACAAAGCCATTTTGATCAATATAGTCCTATATTAGAATATTACCAAACTTGGTTCGACTATACCTTGTTTGGATTATTTCGGTCGAATCAACTACGTAGATGGAGAGTGGTTCAACAATTTAGAACTTCTTCCGTATTTACTTTTGAGAGAACACCAAAATACAGAAAACAAGACAAAGAAAAAATTCCGTACGTTCAGGTTCAAGATCGTCTCTTTCTAGGTGGTTATGAATCTCTCCGTGGTTGGTTCTTTGATGATAAATACTATCCAGATGAGTGGAAAGATGGATCATCACATAGAGTTTTGTTCACATCTGAACTTCGGTTTCCTATAGAGCCATCTCTTCTTTGGTTTGTAATTTTCTGGGACGCCGGTTCCATGTATGAAGAAGTCAATCGGGCTGTTGGAGAGAGAAAGGAATTTTTTAATAATTATCAACAGCGAGTTTTTGAAGCAAGAACGCAAAATGTTGCAGAAACCTATTTATTAGAAAATTATGATTCACTCAGTGGACAGAGATTATCACAATCAAGATTTGATATCAATGATCCAGCTCGTTTAGTTTTATCCGGCAGAACCTTGGCTATGGATAACTTTCGCTATTCTTGGGGTTTTGGTTTGAGAATTCAAATCCCAGTACTTCCTTTGCGATTGTATTTCGCACAAAAGCTACGTTTCACCGGTGTAGCTGATAGACCTTTTTCCACGTATCAAGATGATAGGGCGTTTCAATTTGTTTTTGGTATCGGCGACTTGAGGTTTTAAAATTGGATTTTACCGTTGGACTCAATGAGGAACAGAGAAAGGCTGTTCTGCAAACCGAAGGACCAGTTCTCATACTTGCAGGTGCTGGATCTGGCAAAACTCGTGTAATTACTCATAGAATCGCTCATTTAGTTGACAATTTAGAAAAGCAACCTGAATCGATTTGTGCTGTAACCTTTACCAATAAAGCAGCGGGTGAGATGCGAGAGCGTGTTAACTCATTATTGCCAAATGGTATAGGTGAGAGAGTGATGATTCGAACATTTCATTCTTTATGCTTATTTATTCTCAGAAGAGATGCAAAGAAACTGGGATTCCTATCGGGGTTCACTGTCTATGATACGAGCTTACAAGAATCTTTAATCAAAGAAGTGATGAAAGAATTAAAAATTGATCCTAAGCAATTAAAGCCATCAACTGTTGCGAATACAATTTCGAGATCGAAAGATGCGATGATCTCTTCCAACAAATATTTAGATGAATATGAGACGGATTTTTTTACTGAGAAGGTCGATGCAATTTATCGAGAATATGAAAAAAGAAAAGAAAATAGACAAGCTCTCGATTTTGGAGATTTAATTTATCGAACAGTAAAATTATTTCGTGATCAACCGAGTGTGCTGAACTACTATGTCAATCGTTGGAAATATTTGATGGTAGATGAATACCAAGATACCAATAAAGCTCAATATGAATTGGTGAAGTTACTTGCCGGACCAAACAATAATATCTGCGTCGTTGGTGATGATGATCAGTCAATATATTCTTGGCGGGGAGCGGATATAAGCAACATTCTATCGTTCAATAAGGATTATGCGAGTT
The DNA here is from genome assembly GCF_028462125.1 of Leptospira sp. GIMC2001. Classification (NCBI taxonomy): domain Bacteria; kingdom Pseudomonadati; phylum Spirochaetota; class Leptospiria; order Leptospirales; family Leptospiraceae; genus Leptospira; species Leptospira sp. GIMC2001. Next base: position 2,090,730 of record NZ_CP115468.1, read on the forward strand.
CTTGCGTTATTAAATTGGAAGAAAATTATCGATCCACACCAACTATACTTGGTGCTGCCGCTGAGTTAATTCGTAATAATAAAAATAGAACTGATAAAACCATTTTCACTAACAACATGGATGGAGAAAAAATTTCTCTCAATTCATTCGAAAATGAAATGGAAGAAGCAGAATCAATTATACTAAAAGTTATCAATCGTAGAAAAAATTCCAAATCCAATCTACCACTGCGCGAGCATGCTGTTTTTTATAGGACAAATGCCCAATCCAGATATTTTGAAGAAGCTTGCCGTAGGCATGCAATCGCATATAAAATATTTGGTGGATTTCGATTTTTTGATCGTAAAGAAATTAAAGATATTATAGCATATTTGAATATAATTGTAAATCCTTTGGATTCAACATCTCTCATTCGAATTATCAATACACCTAGTAGAGGCATCGGGGACGTTTCCATCGAAAAGCTACAGAATATTTCGGTATCCGAAGGAATTTCTCTCTATGAAGTATTAGGATCTCATCTTCAAGGAATCAAGAAAGGAACCTCAATCAAAATTCAAGATTTTCGAAAACTTCTGGATGATCTCCAAGAGAAATACGAACAAAAAGTTCTACCTTCGGCTATCGCTTACGAACTCATTGAACGCTCTGGTCTTCGTGAAGAGATGGAAAATGAAGGCACGGAAGAATCGATCTCGAAACTAGAAAACATCAATGAATTTGTAAACTCAATCAAAGATTATGAAGCCAAAACCGAAGATCCGAATCTTGATGAATTTTTGAATCAGATCAGTTTATTGACGAGTGAAGACGATGGCGCACAAGTCGATGATTACTTAACTTTGATGACAGTTCACAATTCGAAAGGTCTGGAATTTAAGTTCGTTTATATGGCTGGATTAGAAGATGGAACTTTTCCGCATTCTCTCAGCATGGATTCTCTAGAAGGGCCGGAGGAAGAAAGAAGGCTCGCCTATGTTGCGATCACAAGGGCAAAAGAGAAACTCGATATGAGTTATTGTCGGAATACAAGAAAATTTGGATATGTTGAACCAAGAATGGTTTCTCGATTTCTATCCGAAATTTCTGGAGATTTTTTCGATGAATCTGGAGAAAAAAAGCAGTACGGCGTACGAAAACCTACTCACAAACCTATTCCTGGGTCTATGAAATCCGATGATAATAAAGAGAAAGGTGAACCAGGTAAACTGAGAGAAGGTTGCATCGTGAGACATAAAGTCTATGGTGAAGGTGTTGTTTTTCAGATTTCTGGTGCTGGTGATAATAGAAAAGTTGAAGTTCGTTTCGGTAACCATATCGAAAAGAAATTTCTACTTGCTTATACACCTCTCGAAATAATTAATTAAGGTACCACTATGAGAAAGTTTTCCCTATTTACAATGATCATTGTTGCACAGTTTGCGGTTGGTAGAATCCAAGCTGAAGAAGTGCAAGGGCTTGTTCAAGAATTCCTAGAGGTTGAGGATTATCTTTCCAAAAAAAAACCTTCACCTGAAGCTCGGAAAAAAATTCTAGAAAAGAATCTTTTGGATTCTGTTCGCAATACACTCAGTAGAAAAATCAGCGCACCTGCCACAGAATTAAAAAATTTGAAAGTTTCAGAACTGAGTTATGAGCGGCCAGCCAATACAAATAAATTCTATATCAAGTATAAAAATTACTACATGTATTATAGTTTTTCTATGGAACCAGAAATATATTTACAACTTCCTCAAGAAGAAATTCTTTATGTCAAACCTGCAAGTTTTGATAAAGAAGCTCCTCATAAAGAAGAATCTGCGGCTCTTCCAGACGTTAAATAATTTATTTCTGTGTTAGAAGCGGAAGCAGAAACAGGCTTTATTGGAGTCTATAGCGCAGGACTCGCGATCAAAAAAATCTATGAAACAGATTTCGAAGTGAAAATGAAATCTGCAGATGATCCAGTTACTAAAGCGGACATGGATGCCCACTATGCAATTCATGATGCTATTCAAAATTCATTTCCTGGAAATATATTACTTTCCGAAGAAGTCCTACCAACTTGGAAAGATAGACAATCCGCCCAACGAGTTTGGATACTCGATCCACTGGATGGGACAAGAGATTTTGTAGAAAGAAATCCTGAATTCGCAGTAAGTCTAGGCTTAGTAGATTCTAAAGGGCTAATATTAGGATTCGTGTATAATCCTGTAACTGGCGAGTTTTCCTATGGTGATAAATTTGGACGTATGGTTCAAATGGATATACTTGATGCAAACTTTCAATCAGCAAAGTTGGAATTTCTAGATAAATTGAATTTGAGTTTGAAATCAAATGAGAGAAAAGAATCTGCCAAAAATCTAGATCAGGTTATTCACAATACAGAGTTATATCAAGATCTTCTGGAAAAAGAAATTACTATTTTTGTATCCAGAAAGGAATTGGCGGAAAAATTATTTGATAACTTGAAATTATCAAGTAATTTTAAAATTATTGGCAAAGGTTCAATAGCATACAAGTTATCTCTTCTTAGTCGATCCGAGTGTGATCTGGTGATTTCTCTAAAACCAAAAAATGAATGGGATATTTGCGGAGGACTTGCTATTATTGAGGCTAATGGATTTGATTATTTGGAGATAAAAACTAAATCAAAACAAGTATTCAATCAAGAGGATACACGAAGCTATGGATTGATTGCGGGAAGATCGGATCTTGTAAAAGCCTTTTGGAATAGATACGAAAAAATATTAATTGAATCACTGCGAGATTGGAATTGAAAAGAATTGGTTTAGATGCAAGACCCTTATCTACACCAATGAGTGGGGTTGGAAGACTTATTCATGAAACTATAAAAGCATTCCCAGATAATCAGAATTATCATTTTATATTATTCTCACATAATCCCATTCATGAATCTCATAAGGAAATATTAAAATTACCGAATATTGAATGGCGACAAGGTCAAGGTATTCTGAGTAAAAAAGGTGGAACATTTTATAATATCCAACTTCCATTTATGATTAGAAAAGAAAATTTAAGTCTTTTCTGGGGTTCACAGCAGGTTCTTCCGCCTGCAATTCCGAATAAAATTCCCTGTGTTCTAACTTATTGTGATCTGGTTTTGTATTTGTATCCTGAAACAATGAGACCACTAGCACGATTTCAACAGCGCTTATTTCAGAAATACTCTGTCAATAGATCTGCACATATTTTAAATATTTCAGAAAGTACAAGAAGAGATTTGATCGCAAAATTCAATTATCCAGAATCGCAAACATCAGTAGCATATCCTGGAATAGATCCAAAGTCCATTAATCAATTTCTAAAATCAAAAATAACAAATCGTATTCGGGACTTAGGTGACAATTATATTCTATCAGTGTCTACAATGGAACCCAGAAAAAATTATCCGTTTTTATTGAAAGTTTTCACGGAAATCCGACGCAAGAATAAAAATATTAAATGGGTGATCGCCGGGAAACGCGGATGGGAGTCTCAAGAATTCTACGATGAGTTAGATATGCAAATCCAAGAATTCAAAGATATAATTGTATTGGAAGGTCTTAATGATCCAGAACTTCATCATTTGTATAAAAATTGCAAGTTATTCTGGATGGCTTCCCATTACGAAGGATTTGGAATCCCATTACTTGAAGCACTATTCCATAAAAAATTCTGTGTAGCTTCCGACATTCCCACTTTTCGAGAAATCGGGAAGGATCTAATTGTATATTTATCCACTTCAAAAGATCATTCAATAAAAGATTGGTTAGATCAAACAAATGAGGCTATCAAAAAAAATAAAAAAGTAAATTTTCCTTTTAAAGAATTTCTATGGTCAGTAGGAGCACAAAAAACCTTAGAAGCTTTTGAAAAACAATGGAAATAATTTTCTAATTTTGAATGAGAAATTTGAAATTCTTGTAATCTTTTCTGAATACAGAATAGTCGTTTTACCTTTGTTAAATTTCTCCCAGACAACAAATGCTTCGTTAGAATTCATAGCCTGAATCGTTATTCGATTATCGTCATCTTGGAAATGGACGATATCTTCGTTCCAATTCAATTTATCCGAATCTAAATTGATGAGTTGTCCAAGATTTTGAAACTCTTTACGATCGATAGAATTGCAGATGATTTTTAATTTATTGGTGGATTCTGAATACCCAAATTGAACTTTGATCTTAACTTCATTAAGATACGGATCGATCAGTAATGTTTCGCAGAATATCCCATTTCCAACAAAAGGGAGTCTAAAGAAGGAATTAGCTTCAACCTCACTTGCAAAGTAATTGTAAATTTTCATGACTTGGATACAAAGATGACAACTAAATTGATATCTATTCTGCTTACGGCTTCACTATTTCTCTTCACTTCTTGCAAAGTCTGGGAGGAGGGAGATGCCGTCTATAAACTTCCGAATTTGCTTTTTCTAGATTGGCACGGAAATGAGATTTCCATACAAGATTTCCAAGGCAAAGTTTTAATAGTAGATGTCTGGGCGACCTGGTGCGAGCCCTGTGAGAAAGCAGTTCCCGTTATAGAAAAGATGAAAGAGAAATCGGGAGACGAATTGGTTTTCTTAGGGATCAATACCGATACCAATAAAAGTCCTGAAGAAATTGAGAATCACGCTAAGCAATTATCGATGAGCTATATAAGTTTACTGGATCCCCATCATGTTTTCGTTGATTTGTTCAAAATAGAAGGATTGCCCGCGCTTATTGTTTTTTCTAAAAATGGTAATTTGTTATATCGGCAATACGGAATCAACGAAAACGATCTGGATGGCTTATTCGCCAGACTTTCCGCATGGAAAACCGTTGATTGACACAATTGAATAAAAAACCGATTGTCGGAAATCTAGCCCGTTCTATTGTTGCGACAGACTTTAGATTATTACAATAAGGATACTTTTATGGAATTTAAAACCAGAGACAATGACAGAATTGTTCTGGCAGGTGGTGTTCGCACCCCTATCGGTCAAGCCGGCAAATCATACGCAGATATACCTTCCTATGAACTAGGATACCTCGTAACTGAAGAAATATTCAAAAGAACTGGTGTTCCGAAATCCGTGGTGAGCGGTGTAGTTGCCGGAGAAATCGGGCAGTCTTGTTTTGCACCCAACGTTGCACGGGTAATTTCCGTCAGAGCGAACTTGCCATTAGAAGCAACCGCAATCACTGTTCAGAACAATTGCGTTTCTGGATTTGAAGCGGTTTTTGATGCAGCAAGAAGAATTCTAATCGGTGAAGGTGATTTCTATCTAGCTTTAGGAATGGAATCCATGTCACAAGGTGCTCTCATTGTAACAGGCGCTAAACAGAGCCCAAAGACATCAACTGCAGAAAAGATCAATGCAAACTGGGCAGAAGTGCAAGCTCTCGGACTCAAAGTTGTAGATTCAATCGACGAAGGATTAAATGATCCAATTCGCCAATTGAATATGGCAATGACAGGAGAGGTAGTTGCTCAAAATTCCCAACTCAAGAAAAAAGACTTAGATAATTATGCATTCAATTCTTATAGAAAAGCTCTAGAAGCTATTCAAGCAGGTAAGTATAGACCTTATCAAGTAGCAGTAGATACTCCAGATGGTAAATTAGAAGACGATGAATTTATCATGTCTAAAACTGGAATGGTAGAAAACCCAGCTAGATTCGAGAAAGCAGGAGCTATATTCGATTCTAAGTATATGTCCATAAAAGAATTTTATGATAAATATGGCGAATGGATCAAGCACCCTTACAAAGAAGGGGAGACAGAAGCAGCCGTTACACTATTCAATGCGTGCCCAAGATCTGATGGTGCGGGAGCAATCTTTGTAACTACAGAGAAAAAGGCAAAAGAATTGGGACTTCCGGTTCAAGCAGTTCTTTCTGGTTGGGGAATGCATGGAGTAGATCCTGCAGTAATGGGAATCGGTATGGCTGGAGCTCTCAATCAAGCTGTAAAAAATACTGGCTCAAAATTTGAAGAAGTCGACTATTTCGAAATCCATGAAGCATTTGCAGCGACTGCAATGGGAACTATGAAAGAAGTGAAAGAATCCTATGGTTTTGATTTAGTCAAGGCTAATGAAGACGGTAAAGTCAATCCACACGGTGGAACTTTGGCGTTAGGACATCCATTAGGTGCTACTGGAATTCGAGTTCTTCTGAACATGATTATGAATTTTGATAATTTCAAAGATGCAAAAAAACAAATCGGTGTTATCTGTGCAGGCGGCGGTGTCGCAGGTTCTGCTATTTTAGAGAGACCATAACCAAAACGAGTCAGCCAATTTTGATTGGCTTGACTCGCAATTTTTCACATTAGATTTACAGAGGGAGATCAAATGCCAACAAATCTACCAGAATTATTCAAAGAAGCTTCAGAACGATTTGGTGACTCGCCAGCTTTCTGCAGTAAAAATTCAAAAAAAGAATATGAATCAGTCAACTATAAACAGCTTTATGAGACAGGTCTTAACCTAGCAGAAGCTCTTATTGAATTAGGAATTGAAGCAAGAGATAGAGTTGCAATTCTTGCGGACAATAGACTTGAGTGGATCATTTCAGATTATGGAATCTTGATGGCAGGTGCAGCTGATGTACCTCGTGGAACGGATATTACAGATTCAGAAATTGTTTATATACTAAATCATTCCGAAGCGAAAGTGGTTTTCATTGAGAATGATAAAATGCTTGAAAAGTTCAACAAGAATAAGACTCAACTAAGCTTAGTAAAAACTCTTGTTATGATGGATTCAAAGTCCCAAGCAAAGGACGTAGTTCTTCTCAATGATTTGATTGAAAAAGGTAAAAAGTCTAGAGAATCTGGATCGAAAAAAGCAGAGGATCGCATAAAGGGCATTAAGCCTGATGACGTTTTTACATTAATCTATACTTCAGGAACTACTGGATTGCCAAAAGGCGTTATGCTAATGCATTCTAATATGATCCACCAAACTTCCAATATTCTAAACAAAAGAATAGAAATTGCATCGGATGAAAAAATGTTAGCCATTCTTCCGATTTGGCATGTTTATGAGAGAGTATTTGAGTATCTTGCTATTGCTGCAGGATCATCAACATACTACACCAACGTCCGTGACCTAAGAGATGACATGAAGAAGGTGAGACCTACTTTTATGGCTTCAGCTCCAAGACTTTGGGAGAGTATTTACAATGGAATCTACACAAGAATCAATGATCCTAAGCAGACTCCAGCAATCAGAAGGGGATTATTTAAAGTAGCTTATTTTTTCTCTAAGCATTTTAATGCGTCAAAAAGATTTCTCCAAGGCAATATGGTTGATTATGAAGGAAGAAATTTTTTCACATCTATTGCTATTGGAATATATTCGTTAATCATTTTCTTCTTAACAGCACCATTTTTGGTTTCCATGGCTTCTTTTGCAGCATACGCATTTAAGTTAGCTGGAGATTTGAGTGAACTATTTCTGATTCCAACAGTTTTGGGTTTATTCTTCAACTACTTCACTCTAGATAAAATTGTTTTATCGAAGATTCGCGAAGCGACCGGTGGTAAGCTTAAAGCATCTGTATCTGGAGGAGGGGCACTTCAAAAACATGTTGATGCTTTCTTTAACGATATTGGAATCAATGTTCTTGAAGGATATGGAATGACAGAGACTAGTCCTGTGATTGCAGTCAGAACTTTTAAAAAATTGATCCAGGGCTCAGTTGGAGCAATTGTTCCAGAAACAGAATTGCAAATCCGCGATGATCAAGGAAATGTTTTAACACATATAGATGCTGATGACAAGATCATTTCTGGGTCGATTGGTAAGAAAGGTGTTATTCATGTTCGCGGGCCACAAGTTATGAAGGGATACTATAAGAACCCCGAAGCGACTGCGAAAGCTATCAAAGATGGCTGGATGGATACAGGCGACATCGGAATGATCAATTACAAGGGAACTCTGACTTTGACCGGTCGTGCAAAAGACACCGTTGTATTGCTTGGAGGAGAAAATGTTGAGCCTGTTCCAATCGAAAACAAAATCACAGAGTCTCCACTAGTCAGTCAAGTGATGGTGATTGGACAAGATCAGAAAAATCTTGGTGCTATCATTATTCCTGATTTCGAAGCATTGGGAGAATGGTGCAAAGAGAATGGCATTGAAGAAAAGGATAAAGAGAAACTAATCGAAAACCCAAAAGTTTTAGATTTATACAAAAAAGAAATCAAGAGCCTAAATAGCACTAAAACTGGTTTTAAATCTTTTGAACAAGTGACTCCATTTTTTCTAATCACAAAGTCTTTCGAAGTTGGTGATGAGCTAACCAATCTACACAAAATGAAGAGACATGTGATCGCAGAGAAGTATAAGGACAAAATTAGCAAAGTATACGCTGATTGATCTTTTACCATAGAAAAGGGAGATAGGTAACTATCTCTCTTTTTTTTCCTCTATGATTTCCATAGTTTCCGATATTTAAGCTATGGAAGCTTTTTCCCAATCCGATAGCAAAACTTTTAAACCTTTTCCACATAATGATCCTTACGGATTAGATAATATGTATATTTCGGATATTTCCGCAGATGAGATATGGGATTTTTCTTCCTTTTCCAAACCTGATATTCTCAGTTTCTCTTTTTTTGCCTTAAGAACTCTCGTGCACAATAAGTTATTTAATAAAGTCATAGGCCTCAAAATTCCATCTCAAGAATTTCGACGTGCTATGGGCAAAAAAAATTGGGATCTGACAAATCTTCCGAATGAATGGAGAGGATACTTTCCGCAACTTCTTTCCAATTCCAATAAAGATTCCATAGAAGACAAACTTCAAACTAGCTTATCAGTTTTGGGTTTAGATGATGATGTCTCTGTAATAGATGGCTTTGATTGGAAAGATGGAAATCAACTCGCTGGATGCGGCATCATACAGAAAACAGAAAATGAAATTTTTCCAAAAATTTTGGATAAATTAATTTCTATAGGAAATGGTAAGATCTATCTCCGAACAACAAGACAATCCTTTCTCTATTTACCTAAAATTGGGACAGATTCCAAAACTGGACTTTTTGTTCAAGATAAGCACTCATTCAATTTCCCAGAATTTTATTACTATTGGATCACTCTCGTAGGTTGATATTTTCGATTATACCTTTTAGAATCCTTGCTTTCTTTACTTCGCTTTGAATTTCCAATAATTCTTGTTTTAGATTTATGGGAAAATTGAGAATTGATGATACAAAATCAAAAGGGTGAGGATGATTCATCAGATGATTGATTTTGATTAGAAAATCTTCAGGCGCACCATCTGCCAGTAGAATTCTTTTCGTTAGGTGCAATATTTCGAGAATCTGTTCTTTATTTTCATTCTCATCTGCAAAATCTTTATAATAAGGATACTCAAAAACATTTCCAATTCGAAAAGGTTCGAACTCTCGATAGTTTTGAAGTTTAACAATTCCTTTTCCTTCGACCAGAATATTCGATCTTCCATCGGGCAGGTCATTTCGTTGGACAATTTTACCCCAACCGAAGATTTCTTCTATGTCTGGATTTTTACTTTTTCTCCAATCAATTCCAATTTTGAAAGCTGCGATAGCAATATCATTTCCGGATTCCGAACAATAGGAAATCATGGATCTATATCTCGGTTCAAAAATATGTAAAGGTAAAAAGGTACCTGGAAATAGAATTACATCAGGTAAGGGAAAAATTGCTATCGTAGACGGAGTCACTTTAGAATTCTGGAGTTGTCCTTTGTTTTTGTAAAGGAAAAATGAACTTGTGATCCACCGGAAACAATGAATAGAGAAAAATTTGAAACGGCAACTGAACACTTAAAAACTACCAAAATTCTTGTAGTTGGGGATTTTATTTTAGATGAATATTTATTTGGTCAAGTAAGCCGAATATCTCCAGAAGCTCCCGTTCCCGTTGTCTGGGTACGAAATGAACAGACTACTCTCGGTGGAGCAGGAAATGTTGTTAAAAATCTTCATTGCTTAGGAAATCCGATAGCTTTAATAGGAAGATGTGGTGTGGACGAGAAAGGAAAATTATTGATTCGTCTTCTTGAAGAGGAGTCTGTTCATACCAATGATATTATACTATCAAGATCGGAGTCTATACCAACCATTCTTAAAACTCGCATTCTCGCTGGACATCAACAAGTATGTAGAGTCGATCGAGAAGAAGTGGTCGCGTTAACTACACAAGAAGAAAATTATCTATTCGAACAATTTTGCACCAAGATTAGCGAATGTTCAGCAGTCATTTTATCCGATTATGATAAAGGTTTATTGTCTGGCGAATTTATTTCCAAGCTTGTAGATGAATGCACGAAGCAGAATAAAATTGTAACTGTTGATCCGCAAGTTAGCCACTTCTTTCGATACCAAAATGTTTCTATCCTTACGCCGAATCATCATGAAGCAGGTAAAGCTCTCGGTAGATCCCTTGAAACAACTAAAGATGTAGAAGAAGCATGTCTTGATATATACAAAAAAATCAATCCAAAAGCAGTGATGATCACAAGGGGTGAGAAAGGAATGACGATCTTTCAAGCCCATGATCAATCCATTCATCATATTCAAACAGTCGCAAGAGAAGTCTTCGATGTAACGGGCGCAGGCGATACTGTAATTTCTGTTTATACTGCCTTTCATGCTGCTGGATTGAATCCAGTCGAAGCAAGTATTGTTGCTAATGCCGCTGCCGGAGTAGTGGTTGCAAAACTTGGTGCAGCAACAGCTTCCATTGATGAGATCAGAACAAAACTGCAAGAGTTGAGTGTGTGGGATGAATGAATTGCCGATAACAGAAGGAATTTCAAGCTTAAACAAGAAAATTATTGCTTGGAATCAAATTGAAGAAACGAAAGAAGACTTGGCAAATAAAAAAATCGTCTTTACAAATGGATGTTTTGATATAATCCATCGGGGTCATGTTGAATACTTGAATCGAGCGAAAAATCTAGGCGATGTACTTTGGCTTGGTTTGAATTCTGATGCATCTGTATCCAAGCTAAAGGGTTCAAACCGTCCGATAAATGAACAGTTTGACCGAGCTATTGTGCTTGCTGGACTTAGCTGTATTGATTTCATAACGATTTTTCCTGAAGAAACACCTATTGAATTGCTCAAAAAAATTAAACCGGATATTCATACCAAGGGTGGAGATTATAATCCAGAAACTTTACCCGAAACCCAGATTGTTCGCTCATTTGGAGGAATTGTCAAAATTTTGCCATTTGTCGAAGGTAAATCTACTACGAATACTTTAAAAAAACTGGAAAGAACCCTCGGTCATTAGAAAACTGTTATTGAATGCAAAAGACTCGCTATATATTTATAACCGGTGGTGTATCTTCTTCTCTTGGGAAAGGAGTCACTGTCGCCGCGCTCGGAACTCTCTTAGAATCTAGAGGATATTCGGTATCACTTCAGAAAATGGATCCTTACATCAATGTGGATCCAGGTACTATGAGTCCTTACCAACATGGTGAAGTCTATGTCACAGACGATGGTGCTGAGACAGATTTAGATTTAGGTTACTACGAAAGATTTACAAATTCTAAGTTAAGCCGAAAGAATTCGGTATCAACGGGTCAGATCTATTATTCGGTTATCGAACGAGAAAGAAAAGGTGATTATCTTGGTCGAACCGTACAAGTTGTACCACATATCACGAATGAGATTCGAAATCGGATTTATACACTTTCCAGAGAAAATGAAACAGATTTCGTAATAGTAGAAATTGGTGGAACAGTTGGAGACATTGAATCGGTTCCATTTTTAGAAGCGATTCGACAAATGAGATATGAACACGGTGCATCACAAGTCATGTTCATTCACCTAACTTTAGTTCCAACGATTCATGCAGCTGGTGAGGCTAAAACTAAGCCAACGCAACATTCGGTTAAAGAATTATTGGCTCTTGGGATTCAACCAGATATATTGATCTGTCGCATACAGAAAAATATGACCAAAGAAATGAGGAATAAAATTTCACTTTTTTGCAATGTAAAAGATGAGAATGTTATCTCTGCGGTCGACATAGCAAATTCCATTTATGAAATTCCTCAAATGTACAAAGATGAAAAGCTCGATGAAGTTGTTCTTAAAACTTTGGGTATGGACCTAAGAAAGATCAATTTTTCTAAATGGGAATCCCTCGTAAAAATCATTAGAACATCTAAGAAAAAGGTAAAAATTGCCTTAATCGGTAAATATATTTCATTACAAGATGCATATCGTTCCATCTATGAAGCGATTTCTCACGGCGGAATTGCAAATGAAGCAAATGTCGAAGTTATTAAACTCAATCCAGAAGATCTAGACAAGAACAACATCAAAGATGCATTAAAAGGTATACATGGAATTCTAGTTCCTGGTGGCTTTGGAGAAAGAGGCATTGAAGGTAAAGTTGCTGCCATTCATTATGCAAGAACCAAAAAAATTCCCTTCTTGGGGATCTGCTTGGGTATGCAATGTGCAGTTATCGAATTTGCTAGAAATGAACTGGGATACAAAGATGCGAATTCAACAGAGTTCAATCCAAAAAGTGAACATCCTGTAATTTCGATGATTGAAGAGCAAATGGAAATTGAACAAATGGGTGGAACCATGCGATTGGGAGGTTATCCTTGTCGCATCTTAAAAGGAAGCATAGCTTTCCAAGAATACAAATCGGAAAAAATTTCTGAACGACATAGACATAGATTTGAATTCACTCTAAGATACAAAGAAGAGTTCGAGAAAAAAGGTATGAAACTTACAGGTTTTTCCCCTGATCAGAATCTAGTAGAAATTGTAGAAGTTCCTTCTCATCCTTGGTTTATTGGGGTTCAATTTCATCCAGAATTTCAATCCAAACCAACTCAGCCGCATCCATTGTTTGTTGGGCTCGTTCGAGAAAGTTTGAAATTAGTCAAGAAGGGAGAAGAGTAATGTTAGATACAGTTACAGAAAGAGATTTTTTATCAGGAAGTAAAATAGGCGGAAAGAATCCATTCTTTCTAATTGCTGGGCCCTGTGTTATGGAATCTAAAGAATTACTAGATCGAGTATGCAGTGAAATGTTAGAAATAACTTCCGAAATAGGAATTCCTTATGTTTTCAAAAGTTCCTTTGATAAAGCGAACAGATCGTCCGTAAAATCATATAGAGGACCAGGACTATCTGAAGGTATTAAAAATCTTGAATATATAAAATCTAAATACAAAGTTCCTGTGCTTACAGATATTCATGAAACTTCCCATATCGGACCACTAAAAGACGTAATCGATATTTATCAAATACCAGCTTTCCTTTGTCGCCAAACAGATCTTATTGCGCAAGCAGCCGAAACGGGAAAATGGGTCAACGTCAAAAAAGGTCAATTCCTTGCTCCAGAAGATTGCAGACATATAAAAGCTAAAGTGCAGGAATCTGGCTCTGAGAAATATATAGTCACAGAACGAGGAACTAGCTTTGGATACAATAATTTGGTTTTTGATATCCGAGGAATTCCTATTCTGCACAATTTAGACATTCCTGTGATTTTTGATGCGACACATTCAGCCCAACTTCCAGGAGGAGCGGGCAATATTACAGGTGGCGTGCGTCAATTCATTCCTCATATGACACGGGGTGCTGTTGCATGCGGAGTGGAAGGACTGTTTATGGAGGTTCATCCTGATCCAGACAAGGCACTGTCGGATGCAACAACACAATATCCACTCTCTAAAATCAAAAAACTACTCAAGGATCTATATTCATTGGATCGTTTGGTAAAAGGATCGATGTTAGAGGGCTAGTCCCATGAAAATATTGATACTATTTTCTATATTTTTTTCCTTATTTTTTACCAATGTAAATTGTAGTAAAAAAGAAATTGAAAAAATTGAATCCGACAAGGAATCAGGATCTACAGTCGCTCTAAGAAAATTCGAACGCGTTTACTATGATGATAACGGCGTCAAAGAATGGAGATTGATTGCAAAAGAATCCTATATCTTTTCAGAAGAAGATAGAACTGTTTTTTATGATATGCAATTCTTTCAATTTGAAGAAGGCAAAATCACAAGTGAATTAGAAAGTGATTGGGGAGAAGTAAACCATACTACTAAGAAATTAGTATTAAAGGGCAATATCTTTTTAATTACTCCAGATAAAAAATCCCTCAAAACTGAGTTTTTAAATTATGATTTGGAGACTCAAGAATTAACAACAGATGAAGAAGTTCAAATCTACAGTTCCGGAACATCCATAAGAGGGATGGGTCTCAGAGCTAAAAAAGATCTAAATCAATTTACAATAATACGACCGACAGCGGTAACTCGAGGTGGAGAGAATCCATTCAAAAAGGATTCAACCGAATGAAAAGATTACCAATTAAGTTATTTATAATATATTTTTCTTCTTTGTTCCTTTTGAATCCAGTCATTCAACCACCTTTGTTAATCGGGCCAGAAGATATATTTTACAATCCAAGTTCTACACTAAAGCCTGGCGAAAATAAGAAAAAAAATAATGATCCAACTAAATGGGGTGGTAGCAGTCTTACGCAATCGGAAAAATCCTTTCAAGGGATTCCGGTCACAACATTTACATTAGGTGGCGGTGCTTGGATATATCATAATGATATAAAATTAACATCTTCAATTATAGAAATATTTGGTGAAGATGCAATTCGAGCTGATTTAAAAGGAAGAGTAGTAGTTCAAGATACCTCAAATGGGACAACTCTATCTGCTTCAAAAGGTTATTACGATAAACTATCAGACAAAATTACTCTGGAAGGAACACCGAGACTTCTGCATGTCTCGCCAGAGAAGAAAAGAACCAGAATCAGTGCCGCTAAAATTGTAAGATATCTCGATGAAGGTAAAACCATTTTAGAGGGAAAAGTATATGTTGAAAACGAGGACTATACTGTTGTTGGTGAGAATGCAACCTATCTAGATGATACAAAGAAAATGATAATTTCGGGATCTCCTTTTCTTTTCTCAGATAAAAGGTTCTTAAGTGGAAAAAGTTTAATATATGATACCGACTCGGGAGAAGTTGCCTTAGAAGATGGGACTTTCCTAATTCAAAAATCCTTAGAAAAGAAAGAATCTAAATCGAATGATAAAATAAAAAATAGTAAATCCAAATCGACTGATACAAAAGATAAAAATCTGGCAGAGCAAGAAGAAGTTCTAGTCACAACCATTTCAATCGCTGATAAAATGTTTCATCAATCTACTGGAGATAATAAATCCACAGGTTTGATCGGAAATGCTATGATCATCAGACCTGACAATGAATTCTATGCTGATTCTTTGAAGCGAAATATCACTAACAATGAAGGTGAAATAATCGAAGCAAAGAAAAATGTTCGAATCATCGACTTAGAAAATCATGTAATCCTAACTGGTGGATTTATGGAACATTTCAAAGAAAGAGAATATTCACACCTTACGGAAAATCCTAAAATCGAAGTAATGGATAAAGAAAATGAAAAAATCCAATCCACAATTACTGCGATCGAAATTGAAAGATTCATGGATCGAAAAGAAATTGTAACACGTGGAAACGTTAAGATAGAATCAGAGACTTCCATAGCACGAGGAGAGTATGCCACTTACTACGAAGAAGAGGAAAAAATCGTGCTAGAAGGTGATCCTTCCATCGAAAGAGACAAAAAAATCCTTCATTCTGGAAAAATTATTATATATCCGCAGGACGATCGTGTGTTATTGTCAGAAGGGATGAACTTGAAAGGATCTGAATGAGTAAGAAAGTAGCAACGAAAAAACAGGCACAAACTCGCACGCAGCCAGATCCTAATGCTAAGACTTTTCGAATGGAAAATCTTGTAAAAATCTACAATCGTAAACGGGTTGTGGACGGGGTTAGTTTCCATATTCAAAAAGGAGAGATTGTTGGCTTACTTGGACCAAATGGTGCTGGTAAAACAACGTCCTTTTACATGTCAGTTGGATTTGTTACACCTGATGAAGGTACTGTTTTTATAGATGATCAAGATTTAACTTCTTCGCCCATGCATATTCGAGCTCGGATGGGTGTCGGATATCTAGCTCAAGAAGCATCGATATTTCGGAAACTGACTGTTGCTGAAAATCTAGAAGCAATTCTTGAGACAATGAAATTGCCTCGTGAGGAAATCGTTCAAAGACGCGACGAATTACTTATGGAATTGCAAATCATGAGAGTTGCTAACCAGAAAGGATACACTTTGTCCGGTGGTGAAAGACGTAGATGCGAAATCGCTCGGGCTTTGGTAACAAAACCGGATTTCATTCTTCTCGATGAGCCTTTTGCTGGGGTCGACCCAATTGCAGTAAAAGATATTCAGACAGTTATAAAAAGTTTGAAAGATAAAGGGCTAGGCATTCTAATAACTGATCATAATGTACGAGAAACTCTCAAAATAACAGATAGAGCGTATATAATGTACAGTGGAAAGATTCTAATTTCGGGATCTGCTGAAGATTTGGTCAATGATCCTGAAACTAGAAGAATTTATTTAGGAGAGGATTTTTCCCTTTAAATCATCATGAATTTAGGTACGCAATTAGTTCAAAGACAATCTCAGAGACTTGTGATGACGCAAGACCTCCGCCAGTCAATTGAACTACTTGCAATGTCTACATTAGAATTATCAGATAAAATCCAATCAGAACTTCTCGAAAATCCTCTTCTTGAAGATCTCTCGAGTGAGGAGAAAGCAAAGACTCCGGAGTTGTATTCCAATTCGGAAGTACGTAGCATAGAAAAAAGCAACTATCTCAAGGACACTGACGGCAATTGGGGCGATTCCTATTCGATGGAAAATCCCAAAGTCTATGATCAAGAAGCGAGTGATCGCAATCAGAAATATATTGAATCTTCTAGCGTTCCAGAATCGCTAAGCACACATCTGCTCAATCAATTACGACTACTTGATCTTACTGAAGAAGAACTCTATATTGGGGAAATTTTGGTCTCCCTGATTGACGAAAAAGGATTTATTGAAGTAGGAATTCCGGAACTTTGCAAGGAAATGAACCTTGATATAAAAGTTGTTGAGAAGGTTAGATCAAATATCAATCATCTTGATCCGATTGGAATTGGAGCGAGCAATATACAAGATACTTTGTTAATTCAATCCCAGATTATTCTTCCTGAGAATAAAATTCTCCACGAAATTATAAAAAATCATCTTACAGATTTAGAGAAATTCGATTATAAAAAAATTGCGAAATCCATGAAACTTTTAGAAGACGAAGTTATGGAAAATGCAAGAATAATCAAAAGGTTTGAACCATTTCCTGCAACTCTTTATCAAGGTAAGAAAACTGATTACATTATTCCAGATGTAATCATAGAACACAATGGTGGCGACTTTTCCATTCTGATCAACGATGAGTGGCTTCCAAAATTAGCAGTTAATGAAAATTATAAATCTGTCCTCAATGAGAAAGTATCAGTAAAAGATAAGGAATTTGTTACAACGAAACTAAATTCAGCGAATTGGCTAATTCGTTCCGTGAATCAAAGACGTCAAACTCTCTATAAAACTGTCAGCGCTATAATCGATGCACAAAGAGAATTCTTTTTTAACGGCGTGAGTCACACTGAACCACTCACTCTGAAAGACATTTCCGAAAAGACCAACCTATCTGAATCCACAGTATCTCGTATAACAACAAACAAATATATCCAAACGAAATGGGGAATTTATGAGTTGAAATGGTTTTTCTCATCTGGAGTTAAAAATACGGAAGGTGGCAAGGCATCATCTAAAAAAATTCATGATATGATACTAGAAATGGTGAAGGCAGAGGACGAGACTGCACCACTTTCGGATCAAGATATAGTTGAAGCAATGGCAACAAAAGGAATTGAAATTGCTCGCAGAACAGTTGCTAAATATAGAAAAATATTAAAAATTCTTCCTTCGAATCAGAGAAAGAGAATAAGTCATTATAAAGGATAATCGGTATGCCAGTTCCAGGGATCACAGTCGAGATCATTATGAAAGAGCATGATGAGTTGGAATTAGAACTTGTTGCAGGTGAAGGCGGTCTATCCAATCGAATCTATAATTCTGAGATCAACCGACCTGGATTGTCACTTACTGGATTTTTTGATTTCTTTGCCAATGATAGAATACAAGTATTTGGAAAAGGAGAACGAGCCTATCTCCAATCTTTAAATGAATTGGAATTGCAAAAAATTGCAGATCAGTTTTTTGAATTTCCTTTGAATTGCATTGTATACACTCACGGCAATACACCTTCAGAACCTTTTGTTAAACATTGCAAAGAAAAGAATATTCCACTCTTTATTGCGAAAATTTCTACTCATAAATTTATTACGCTCATTTCCCAAATTCTTGATCGAGCACTAGCTCCAAGAACAGTGCGTCATGGAGTACTGATTGAAGTTTTCGGAATTGGGATTTTACTTACAGGACGAAGTGGAGTTGGAAAAAGTGAGACTGCACTGGAATTGATTGAACGTGGACATAGATTGGTTGCTGATGATATGGTTGAGATTCGTAGGCTCTCTGAAAGCTACTTGATCGGTTCTTGTTCAGATCTACTTCGTCATCATATGGAAATTCGAGGTATGGGAATCATCAACATTAAAGATATATTTGGTGTTGGATCAGTGCGAGATCATAAAATCATAGAACTCATTATCAATTTAAAAGAATGGGATGACGATATGGAATTTGACCGCACAGGACTCGATAACCTAACAGAAGAAATACTAGGTCTCCCAATTCCTTTTATCGAATTACCAGTTCGACCAGGAAGGAATATTCCAATTCTTGTAGAGACTGCCGCAATGAATCAAAGACTTAAGAAAATGGGCAAGCATAGCGCTCAAGAATTCAATCAAAAACTCACTCAATATATAAAGCAGAACCAAATTGAAACAAATCCTATTAAAAATTCTTGATACTAGCAATGGCCTTCATGCAAGACCAGCCTCGGTATTCGTTCGAGCAGCGTCTCAATTCCCATGTGAAATATCAGTTATTCGCGATGATGTTACTGTAAACGGGAAATCAATTCTAGGATTGATGATGCTTGCCTTAGGACCTGGAGCCGAGTTTACTGTGATTGCTGAAGGCGAAAAAGAAGAAGAGGCTTTGGAAAAATTAAAAGACCTAGTTATAAATAATTTCCAGGTCAACTAGTCCATGCTATTCAAAGGACCGAAAAATGATGAGATTAGGTACTACCTAAGAGATCTTTTTGTTTTTACGTTTAGTATTAGTTTAGGTATATTCTTTGCTGAATTTTTCTATTTTTCTGGAAGAGACGAGATTCCTGTACTTAACAAATTAGATAGCTATGTTATTTTTGTTCTGCCTTTCTTTGTATTTTCTGTAATCATGTCATATATATATAGGAATAAAAGAAATATTGAAACTGGCAAAATCAGAAGTTCTATTCGCTATAGATTGACATTAGCATTTCTGTTTGTTGCACTCCTTCCATCCGTTCCTATATTTATCCTGTCTTCTAACTTAACTGGTAAGTTAATGGAGACATTTTATAGAGTTGACATTACCAATGCGCTGAATTCAAGTCTTGAACTTATCAAGGAAATAGAAAATAAAGACAGAGTCGACCTTATAGCAAAAGCTACACATATGAATAATTGGCTAGGTAAGAAAAATATTTCTGAAGAAGATTTTCTTGTAGAAGCCTTTCGTATAGGAATGTTAGATTATAATACTTATTATATGGGATTATTCAATGTTGATGGCAGTCCTTTACTCGAAACCATTTCACTGAAAGAACGGATATTACCAGAACTTTTTTCCATTCAAGCAAATGAAATTCTTCCAAGCTACACATTGTACCGTGCAGATCGATCCTTTATACTTGCTAAGATAAAATGGAATCCTGCAGGATATGTATTGATAGGAAAGCGCATTCATCAAAACAATTACAATCTCGTTTACAATATTGTCAGTGTTAAGAACTCATATGAAGCACTAAATCTATGGAAAGAAAAAATTCCTTCAGGCGTGAGATTGGCAATCGGATTATTTTCTATTTTCATGTTTGGTTTTTCAATATTTTTTTCATTCTTGTTTGCAAGAAAAATATCTCGTCCCATTATCACGTTAGCCAATGCAACAACAAAGGTTTCATCAGGTGAAACAAATATTTCCTTAGATCTAAAAGAAGAAGGCGAAATGGGAATTCTCATTGATTCTTTTAATCAAATGGTAAAGGACTTAAGATCAAAGAATGAAGAATTGATGCATATTCAAAGAGTTGCTGCATGGAAAGAAGTTGCTCAAAGAATGGCTCACGAAATTAAAAATCCCTTAACACCCATTCAACTGTCTGCTGAGAGAATAAGAAAAAGATTCGAAACAAATACCAAGCCCGAAAAACTAAAAGAAGTAATCTTAGAATCGACTGAAACCATCATCAATCAAGTTCGTGTATTAGAACATCTTGTTAAAGAATTTTCTGAATTTGCGAGAATGCCAGTTCCAACACTTGTAAACCAGTCTCTCAATCCAATTCTTGAAGAGTCCATTCGTTTATTTCAAGAATCTACTGATATAAAGATAGAACGAAAACTTATGTCAAACTTACCGGAAGTTTTTTTAGATCGAAGACTTTTTCTCGGTGTAATCAATAATCTCATTAAAAACGCTGTCGAAGCAATCCAAGAAAACCCGAATCCTGATAAAGTAAAAATAATTCGAGTCCAGTCAAGACTCGAAAGAAAAATTATGAAACGTATAATAACCGTTACTATAGAAGATTCTGGTTTAGGTTTACATCCGGAACTTAGAAAAAAAATATTTGAGCCTTACTATTCCACAAAAGAAAAGCATGGATCAGGGATTGGACTTGCGATAGTTCAGAAAACAATTATTGATCATCATGGACATATTTCTGTATCTGATTCAAAACTTGGAGGATGCAAATTTTCCATTGAACTTCCGACCAGCATAAGTGATGGAAAAACATGAAAATTTTTATATGTGATGATGAAAAAGATATTCGAAGGACTCTAAAAGGAATTTTGGAAGATGAGAATTATTATGTTGAAGATTTTTCGACTGGCAAAGCACTTCTTAAAACACTCTCGAAAGAAAGACCTGATCTTGTTCTACTCGATGTCTGGATTGGTAAAGAAGATGGAATTGAAATACTAGATGAATGCAGAAAAATCTATCCGTTGTTACCGATCGTTATGATTTCGGGACATGGAACCATTGATATCGCTGTCAGTGCAACGAAAAAAGGTGCGATCGGTTTTCTTGAAAAACCTTTATCTATTGAGAAAGTCCTATCAACAATTCAAGAAAGCGTCTCATCGAATCCAGTAGAAGATATTCCTGATTATCATTTAGAATTTGATGATATATTAGGAAGTTCTAATGAAATCCGGCGAGTTAAATTTGCAATTTCGCAGGCATCATCGACAAATGCACGAGTTTTTATCTATGGTGAGAATGGAACTGGTAAAGAACTTGTTGCCAAAGCGATTTTTAAGAACTCAAAGAGACGAGATCAAAATTTTATTGAAATCAATTGCGCAGCTATTCCCGAAGAACTCATAGAATCTGAATTGTTTGGACATGAAAAAGGTGCATTTACAGGAGCAATTGATCGAAAAATTGGTCGATTTGAATTAGCGAATCACGGAACATTATTTTTAGATGAAATTTGTGACATGTCACTTGCAACTCAAGCGAAAGTTCTTCGCGCATTGCAAGAACAAAGATTTGAAAGGGTCGGTGGATCCGAGACGATTTCTGTTGATGTTCGTATCATTGCCGCGACCAATATTCCAGTGTTAGATGCGATTCGAGAAGGCAAATTTAGAGAAGATCTATATTACAGATTAAATGTAATTCCGATCAACCTTCCACCGCTTAGAGAAAGAATGGTTGATATTCCAGTTTTGACAGAATATTATTTAATAAAATCAATTCAAGAAAACAACCTTCCAATAAAGAAAATTGAGAATGAAGCAATTGAGATTCTAAAAAAACATTTTTGGCCAGGGAATATTCGAGAATTAAAAAACATTGTAGAGAGATTATCCATTATGGTTCCAGGAAACGTAATCGGAGGAAATCATGTTCGAGAAGCTTTAGTTGGTTTTAAGAAAGCGAATGAAATGATAGCTCAAGGCGACTTGAAATCAGCAAAAGATGAATTCGAAAGGCAGTATATTATAAAAGCATTATCAGCGAATGAAGGAAATGTTACCAAAGCAAGTAAAATACTCGGTATAGAAAGAACACATCTATATAGAAAAATAAAAAGTCTAAACATACAAATGGATTCTTTGTCAGAATGAAAGCTTCCGAATATTTAAATAGACTCAAAACTTTAGATTCCATTCTTCAAGAGACTGGTTTTTTATTGCAAAACAATGAATTTCCAATCTATAATTTATCCAAGGAACCATATCCTGATGAATTTCCTTTAGTATTCAATCCATCCAAAATCAATATAACTTCTGAAGGTGATAAAATATTAAATTCAGAAGGAGAAGTAATCGCACTCGATGGTTATCTTACGCGAAACTTTGCGTGTAAAAAATGTTCGGATCGATCCATGGGTATTCGAGGATTCCTTCAGAGAGGAAGAAAGAAATTATTGATCTTACACTATACGGGCGAAACGGGAATGCCTGGTTCTTCATTTATAAAAAAATCTTCAAAGACACTGTTTAGATCTAAGGAAGTAGAAGAGAGTTTTACTGAATGGATTCAAGAAGGTTTGAATACATCATACGAAGAATTTCATTATCAAGAGTATCCAGCTTGTCGTTTTCACAAAGGATTTGAAGTGAGCGATTGGCATAGGCGTGCAAATTTATGCGACATACATGTTGAAGAAACTGTGCGCAAAGAGGGTATCAAAGCAATTCTAGTTCTTGGATCATCAGCACTTCTTAGATGGCCAAGCGAATATTGTAAAGCTAATGCAGGAAAACTATTGGAATGGAAGTTTTCAGATGGCCTCAAAATTCCATATCTCATAACAAGATCTCCAGAAGCACTTCTCCATTGCAAAATAAAAAAACCATCTGAATATAAGAATATGCTCACACAGTTAAGTGAACACTTAAGAATACTTCAAAAAAAAGTCGGCGATTTCAATTGATTCAATACGCAGATATTGTCGTAGATCTTCCAATGGACAATGAGCTTCTAACTTATGAAGTTCCGAACTCGAATAAAATAGCTCAACGTGGAATGAGAGTTGAGATCGAAGTAAAATCAAGAAAACTTACTGGCATCATTCATTCAATTCACTCAAATGAACCAAATTTTAAATGTAAACCACTTATAAAAATAGTAGATACAAACCCTGTCATCAATGAAGAACAATGGGATCTCGCCGAATGGATGAAGAATAGTTATATGGCGGGACTTGGTGAATCTCTTTTTCGAATGATTCCTCAAGGAAGAAGATTGATTCGTGAAGAGGAACTAGATGTTGAAATTGATGCCGAATACAAATCACTTAATGAAGAGCAGCAAGTAGCATTTGATGCGATTGCAAAAGGAATCGGTAAAGAATATTCTTCCCATTTATTGTATGGAATAACAGGAAGTGGCAAGACAGAAATTTATATTCATCTTATTCGAGAATTATTAGAAAAGACTGACCGTACAGTTATATTTCTCGTTCCAGAAATTTCTTTAACTTTTCATATTATAAAAAAATTAGAAACAATTTTTCCAAAAGATATCGCATTGATTCATTCTGGCCTAAAAACATCACAAAGATTTCGATCCTATCAGTCCTTACTGAAAGGGGAACGTAGGATTGCAGTTGGAACTAGGTCTGCAGTCTTTGCTCCTGTTTCAAAGCCAGGACTTATAATATTAGATGAAGAACATGATCAATCCTATAAAGAAAATACCAGTCCACGGTATCATGCGAGGCAAGTAGCTCATTATCGTGTTAGCAAAAACAACGGAATTTTATTATTAGGAAGTGCTACACCTAGTGTAGAAACTTTTTATTTAGCTAAATCAAAAAAAATTCATTTCCATACAATGAAAAATCGAGCAGTGAATGCGTCGGTTCTTCCGGAAGTGCGCATCGTTCCAAAAAAAGATATGGAAGGGCCGGTCGGATTTGAATTGATGAAACAATTGAAATCGCAGATTCAAAAAAGTGAACAATCAATTCTCTTGCTAAATAGAAGAGGGTATAGCCCTTTTATTTACCTAGCTGAAGAAAAGAAATTTCTTGGATGTCCCAATTGTTCAACGAATCTATGTTATCATAAAAATGGAATTGTTCAATGTCATACATGCGGATACAAAGAGAGCTTTGATAAAATCAAATCAGGTCATAAAAAAGTTGATCTGATCGGAATTGGAACTCAGAAATTAGAAGAGTTTTTGCTTACGAATCTCCCTGATGCAAAAATTGAAAGATTGGACCAAGACAGCTCAAGAAAGCAAGAAGTTTTGACAGGTATTTTATCAAAACTTTATCACGGAGAGTTGGATATTTTAACCGGAACTCAGATGATCGCCAAGGGGCTTGACGTCGCTAATGTAACGTTTGTTGGAGTTTTGAATGCAAACCAAGGATTAGGGATCCCAGATTTTCGCGCAGGAGAAAGGGTATTTTCTCTACTAACTCAAGTTGCTGGTCGAGCCGGGCGAAGTACAAAAAAAGGATTGGTTCTTATTGAAGCTCATGATCCAAACCATCCCGTTCTGCAAAAAGCAATGCGACAAGACTATGACGGTTTCTATCAGGATGAGATACTTTTTCGCGAACAGATGAACTTGCCTCCATTTTCTAGACTCCTCCGGCTTGTCATACGCTCAACCGATGAAGAATTGTCTGGACAATCTATATTAAAAATTGCAGAGATCATTCGAAAGAACCAAAAGGATTCTTTTCAGATGCTTGGGCCTTCTCCTTGTCCATTCTATAAACTCGATAAATATTTCCGAAATCATATTCTTATCAAAACAAAAAATCATTCGATAACAAGAGAGCTTGTCGGAATCATACAAAGCCAATGGAAGAAATCCAATAAACTGTATTTGGAAGTTGACTTTGATCCTCTTGATTTAGTATAGTAAGATCATGAAAATTGGTTTTTTTGGAACACCAGAACATGCAAAAGACTTACTAAAAATATTAAAAGACCATGGCAATGAAATTGGATTTGTCGTAACCAATCCAGATAAGCCACAAGGTAGAAAAAAAGAATTAGTTCCGTCACCCGTTAAGAAGTATGCTTTAGAGAATGGTATCCCAGTCTTCCAACCAATCAAAATCAAGCAAGAACCTGCAATTCAAGAAATTCTTTCCATTGCTGTGGACATACATATCGTATACGCCTATGGCTCTATAATACCGGAAATTATTTTTACATCTCCGAAATTTGGAAGTATGAATTTGCATGGAAGTCTTTTACCAGAACTACGAGGTGCATCACCTGTTCAATCGGCGATTCTCTTAGGTTACAAGAAAACGGGTTTTACAATTCAATATCTAGCCAATGAAGTCGACTCAGGTGATATAATAGCTCAAGAAGAGTTTGAGATTTCCGATTCAGATACAACTGATATTTTACTCAATCGCATAACAGATCTTGGTGGAAAAGCAATATTGAGAATTTTGGAAGAAATTAACCAAACTCAAAAACCGAGTTCCTCCATTCCCCAAGATAACTCGAAAGCAACATTTTGCGGAAAATTCAAATCAGAAGATCGTTTACTTGATTTTACCCAATCAGCAGAGTCGATTCACAATAGAATTCGAGCCTTCTATCCAAACCCTATAGCCATGTCGGGGTTTCGAGGCAAAAAAATCCTAATCCATAAATCCTATTTAGAAAAAGATACAACCGTAGACAGCCCACCTGGAACGGTTTATTTAAAGGATAAAAAATCACTTTTCGTAATTTGTGGTGATAAAAAAATGATCGGTATCGGGGAGATTCAGCCAGAAGGTAAGAAGCCTATGGCAGTCAGTGAATTTTTGAATGGCATTAATTTCCTCGAAGGTGAGAGATTCGATTGAAAATTTTAAAATTACGTGGTTACATTCTATTTCTAAGCCTGGGAATGGTTATTTTTTTCATAGGCGCATTCTCAGTTATATTGGTTCGAACAAAAGATCCATACCTGACGACTATGCCAAACTTAATTGGAAAAAATTATGTATCCGTACATAATGAACTCATTCGTTTACGCCTCAAAGTCTCACTGGAGAATACAAGAATCCCTGAGAAGAATGATGGAGAGATTGTTGCACAATCGATATCACCAGGAAAGCAAGTTGATGCTGGCTCACATGTCTATCTCACAGTAGTTCAAGGTTTTGACCGCGTAGAAATGCCCAATATCATTGGACAGAACCTATCTACTGCTAAAGGTTCACTTGACAAAGTCTTATCTGGAGAGACATACGTTTCTATGCCGATTGGAGGAATTACATTCGTTCCGGCTAAAGAAACGGAACAAGCGGATACAGTCATTGATCAGATTCCCGAGCCAGGCAAAATTACCAATAGTGGGGAAAAAGTATATCTTCTCGTAACTGAACCATCCAATCCAAAAAATAAGAATGATCAAAGCTTCAATTCAATTCCGCTTCCAATCGCAGGTAAAGCTCTGAATGCAATCAAATTCCCTTGGAAAATCACAAGCTGGGAGCCTACTCAAATAAGAGAACAAATTGGACTGATTAAGTCTTCTACTCAGAATAATGGAATGTATGAATTTGTAGTATTCAAGAAAGAGTTGGAGAACAGAATTGAAGAAGGATACGAATTTGTAGACTGGAAGATTCCAAGAGATGGCGTCTATCAAGTGTCAGTTGATCGCATATCCAATTCGGATCAAAGAGAAATCATCTATCTTCCTCAATCCTTTCGCAAAGATGAAATTTTATCAATAGTATTGTATAGAAAAGGGGATATCGTAGCGAAACTGTTAACGATTGACGACAAAGAAATAGATAAAGAAAAGTTTAAATCAGAAATATAAATTCATGAAAATATCAGCATCCATTCTCGCAACTTCCATCACTCAACTAGGCAGAATCATTCCGTCCATTAATCCAGAAGCCGTAGACTATATCCATATGGATGTGATGGACGGAAACTATGTTCCACAAATCTCGTTTGGTGAGGCGATCACAAGAGAAGTAAAAGAACTCACAACTATTCCACTGGATGTTCATTTGATGGTCAAAAAACCAGAAGATCATTTCCAAAAGTATCTGGATCTCAAGCCAGCCTACGTCACTTTTCACCAAGAAACTACAGATTTTGGGGTCAGGCTATCGGACGAGATTCGAAAGTCTGGATCAAAAGTTGGAATTAGCCTAAACCCTATGACTCCTGTGACTTCACTAAAGTATATCTTACCATATATTGATATGATCTTGATTATGACAGTGGATCCAGGATTTTACGGACAGAAATTTATTCTAGGTGGTTTGGACAAAATTAAGGAAGCAGCAGATATGGTTTCTCATCTTCCGATAGACATCGAAGTGGATGGCGGAGTAAACGCGTCCAATATAGCCGATATACGAAAGGCTGGGGCAAATATCTGTGTTGTTGGGGCTGGACTTTTCAAAGAAGGCGACCCATCATCGAACGGCTTGAATTTGAAGAAACTTGCAGGCTAAAAACGAGCCATTCAAACCTATTGGATCATGATTTCATTGACAGGCATAATAAACAACATTTCATGGTAAAAAACACCGTTTTATAGGGAATTCCATTGGTAAAAATAAGACTTCAAAGAACTGGATCCAAAAATGATCCTCATTATAGAATTGTTGCAGCAGACTCAAGATCACCAAGAGATGGAAGATTTATTGAATTGATTGGACATTATCATCCTACTTTAGGTGGAACACACCAATTTACAATCAACGAAGAAAAAGCGAATGATTGGCTAAAAAAGGGTGCGCAACCAACTGAAACTGTAAAAGGTCTATTCAAAAAACAAGGTCTTCTGACTAAAACTGTAGCAAAGGCTAGCTAAAATTGGATTCCTTGATCAAATATATTGCTACTTCACTAGTTGATGAGCCTGAAGCAATTCACGTGAATCAAGTGGATGGGACTGAGAGCTCTGTATTGGAACTAAAGGTAGCACAAAAAGATATCGGTAAGGTAATCGGTAAGAATGGAAGAATCGCAAAAGCTCTCAGGGTTATCCTCCAAGCATCTTCCGTTAAACACGGAAAAAACACCCAACTCGAAATTCTCGACTAACACCAAGGATAAGAATAGCATTCAGATTGGAATTCTAGCTTCTTCGCACGGTGTGAAGGGTTGGGCGAAAGTTAAGAATGCTGGCGAATCCTGGTCTAAGCTCGATTTCCCCAAAAAAATAATCTTTGAAAAAGCGAATCGCACAAAGATATTCAATATTCTTCAAGTAGAAATCAAACCCAATTATTTATTGATTCGAGCAGAAGCCGTAAACCAACCAGAATTTTGGTTAGAGTGGAATGGCGCGAAAATTCTGATCGAAAAATCAGAAGCGGATTCAATTTTTGATGAAGAAGACGGATTCTTTTATTACCAACTGGAAGGGCTAGCAGTTCTAGATCAAAATGGAAAGCCAACTGGATATTCTGTAGAAAAAATTGAAGAAAGTCCCGCACATGATATTTTATTCTTAAAATCTGATTCAGGCAATCCAATTCTCGTTCCATATACAAAGTCCTGGGTTGGGGATATTTCTCTCGGTTCGGGAACGATCGTAATCAATGGGTGGGAGGACTGGATTGCTCTTTAACTTTATAACTTTATTTCCAGAACGCATCCATAGTTTTTTTCAAACTGGTGTTCCTGGTAAGGCTATAGAGAAAAAAATCATCCAAATCAATACAATTCAGCTCAGGGACTTTGCTGGTAATAAACACAATCGTATAGATGACACAATCTATGGCGGTGGGCCGGGAATGTTACTGCAAGTCGGGCCAATCTATCGAGCACTCGAATCCTTAGGAGATAAAAAAGGGCATGTCGTGCTTCTCTCAGCAGCTGGTGAGACCTTTCAGCAATCTACTGCGGAAGCTATGCAAAGCCAATATGACAAGATTACATTCATCTCAGGTTATTACGAAGGCGTGGATGCAAGGGTCAGCGAACACTTAATTGACAGGGAAGTGGCACTTGGAAACTATGTAATTTCATCGGGTGATATTGCTGCAATTTGCGTTGCAGATTGTATTTCTAGGCTGATTCCAGGTTATTTAGGTAGATTCTCGAGCCTCCAAGAAGAATCTCACAATTTGGAGAATGTCTTGGAATATCCACAATACACAAAACCGAGAGAGTTTATGGGCTGGACGGTTCCCGAAGTCTTAGTAGACGGGAATCATAAAGAAATCAACGTTTGGCGAGAAGCCAATCGAAGAACCCAAAACATTGAATAATGGGACAAAAGAAATGAATCAATTGATTGAAAAAGCCATCGCTGAAGATCCAAGAAACGAGATCAATTTTGAAATCGGGGACACAGTAAAAGTTCATTATAAGATCGTAGAATCTGGTAAAGAACGTATCCAAGGTTATGAAGGCCTAGTGATTGCAATATATAACAAATCTTATGGTAAAACTTTTACAGTAAGAAGAGTATCTTACGATGTAGGTGTTGAGAGAATTTTCCCAATTCATTCTCCAAAAATCCAAAGAATTGAATTAGTTCGTAAAGGTAAAGTAAGACGAGCGAAACTCTACTATGTTCGTGGCAAGTCTGGTAAGGCTGCGAGAATCAAAGAGAAAAAAGGTGGACAAGCGATTGTTGCAAGGGACAGAAAAGTTCACGATGACAAAGTGAAAGCAGCACAAGTTCGCGCCAAAGAAGATGCGGCAGCACAAGCAGCCGAAACTCCAACAGCATAGAAAAACAGTCTTTTAACAAACAACAACCATCATTGATGGAATTCAATTTCCAGAATGAGGGACTTGTTTTTGGATTTGATGAAGCAGGTCGAGGTCCATTAGCTGGACCAGTCTGCACAGCTATCGTAAATTTTCATCCTTCAACTCTTCAATCCATTCATAATAAAGAAATTCTTATTGGACTCAATGATTCCAAAAAACTCAGGTCTAAACTCCGAGAAAATCTATTTGATCAAATCATCAAATTAGCTAATTTTTATCATATATCAATAGTCAGCCCAAGATTTATCGATAGGTTCAATATCAATCAGGCTATTTTTTACGGAATCAGAAAGTCCGTAAGAAGAATTGAACAAAAATTGAAGCATGATTCTCTCTTTCTTCTTTTGGATGGAAACTATCGCCTAGAATCCAATGTATTCGAATGGCAACCTCCAAAATACAAATCTATTCCTAAAGCTGACGAATTCATCTATTCGGTAAGTGCAGCTTCCATTTTGGCAAAAGTTTTCCGAGACCGATTGATGAACGCGTATGCTAAAAAATTTCCTGAATACGGATTCGATTGTCACAGTGGATACGGCACAGAAAAGCATAGACTCGCGATTCAAAAATTCGGGATTTCTCGCTTGCATAGAAAATCCTATCTCCGCAATATAATGCCTAGTGAAACCTGATCCTATTCGAAAAACTAGTGTAAGTCAAACGATTAGTGTCATTCGTTCGGCGCCGCATGAGAAAGGGGTTTCATCAAGCCAAGTATCCGCGATGGTTCAGAATTCGATTAAGGCCGGAAATATTGCACAATTTAAAACTTCTGGAAAAATTTGGGAAGCAAAAGTTGCCTTCAATGTTTTTGCGAAAGAAGTCATATTGCTAGATGCAGCAGACCATAAAGGACTGCAATGGAAGGTACGACAAAGAATATTTCAAGACCATTTACAAAATAAATCCAGTTCTTTAACAGATAACAATCCAAGCAAAACATTCCGATCTGAAAAAGTTTCCCTAGTTTTGGAAAAACTTGCGCAGCCTGAAAATTTCATAAAGGACGGATTCATAGACGATAAGATCTTCAAAACTCTAGATCAGATGTTTTCTTTAATTTCTTGGAATCCAGAAACGCAATTTTTTTCATGGAAGTGGGAAGATTCCGAAGCAGAAGGTTATTTCTCTAACGATGATTCAAAAAAAGGCTTTCTGATTCAATACAATTCAAATAATTTGGGCAAGGCTTGGTTTTATTTCTTTTTTGATGAGAAAGAAAACTGGGATTTAAAAGCAATGATCGAAAATATTGAATTTTACGAATTATTTTTGGCTGACTACGATTCTCTCCGTCAGCTATTTGTGGATGCTGGTATTCGACCAAATTCCGTAAGCATAGAATATGGATCAGAGAATTCGATTGAATCCAATAAGGGCTGGATTGCATAATGAAGCAATCCGTAGCACTTAAATTTACACCTGGTCGCGATATGGCTCCAAGAGTAGTTGCAACGGGAGAAGGATTTTTAGCAGAAGAAATTGAAAGACTTGCTATAAAAAATGGAGTTGCTGTAATAAAAGACGAATTGCTTGTTAAATCTCTAGGAAATTTAGGTTTAGGGGTAGAGATACCCGAAAATCTCTATAGGGCAGTAGCCATTCTTTTTCAATATTTATGGGAAAGGGAATCAAAATCGAACCGGGGCATCAACTGAATTTATGAACAAGATTAGTGTTTCATCTTTAAAAAAAGGAGATCGTTTCTCAAAACCAGTCTATCTGGATGCGGACACAGTTTTCATTAGTTCAAATTCTCCTATCTCAGATGCGGACTTGGAACGCTTATCCAAGTTCGGTATCACGGAAGTTTTTTCTGATGGAAGCAAAATCGATCGGAGTGATGCACCTGCTTTCAGTCCGAAAAGCCAAGAAGACAAACTTCCGTTTCTAGACCAATCAGAAGATGGTCTAAGATTAAAAGTCATCTATGATAAAATTACTCACAACCGATATGAATTTGATTCTCTGTATTCATCAACCCTGGAAACAGTTCAAAAAGCCTATAAATCGATAGCTGATGGTAAAAATGTTGAAGTCCGTGAGTTTCGAGAAGTTGGCGAGAAGATTGTCGACTTTGTAAAAGCAAATCCTCAAGTTGCCGTTTATTTAAATAGCCAAACCCAAACTGGATATTACCTGTTCAACCAAGTTGTATCTGCAACTTTTTTCTCAATTCTGCTTGGATCCCATTTAGACTATTCAAGACCGAAGTTGATTGACCTGAGTTTTGCTGGTCTCTTTGCGGATATAGGAATGTCATTGATTTCGAGCCAAATATCCGAAAAGACAACTGTTTTGGATGAGAATGATAGAAAAATTATCATGAAGCATACGCTAACTGGCTACCAAGTCCTAACGCAAAAAGTAAAATTGAAGAATGCTTTAGCAGTAGTCTGTCTTCAACATCATGAAAATTTTGATGGAACTGGATATCCTCAAAGAATGGCAGGCAATTCCATTGAAGAGTTCTCAAGAATCTATACGATTGCTGATAACTTCTCCGCCTTATCGGCAAAAAGACCTTATAGAACTGCGTTCCTTCCTCATGATGCAATCAAGATGATGATTGGTGAGATGGTTACTAAGTTTGATCTTAAAATGGTGAGGCTATTTCTCAATATTCTATCTATGTATCCACTTGGATCCTATGTAGAATTATCAGATGGACGAATCGCTATGGTTGTAGATGTGAACAAAGATAAACCCATACGTCCATCGGTTCGAATCATCAAAGAATCAAACGGAGAAAAAGTTCGAACTCTGCAATTTTGCAATCTTGGTCTTGACTTACAAGTTTACATCACATCCGCTGTTGATTCCAAAAAAGCAACTTCTTAATGCCGGAAAGCAAAACAAGTCTCGGCAAACACGGCGAAGACTTATCTGCCGAATTCCTGGCATCTAACAACTACTCAATTATCGAGAGGAACTTCCGCAAACGATATGGTGAACTTGACATAATCGCATCGAAAGACGAAGTCTTATATGCGATTGAAGTCAAATATAGGCAACAGATAGATGAAGATTTTCATCCTATAAACGTAATGAATACTAAAAAGATGTTAAGGATGAGAAAGGTCATAGAGACATATATAAATGCCCATACACAATTCAATGCCATCAATATTTCGTTCTGTCTCATTACAGTTGATGAAAAAGGTAAAGTAGATTTTTATTCCGATTTATAAAATTTGTTTTTTTAAGTTACAAAGTTTATAGACCGATTCCTTAAATGACTCACGGAAGAGTCAAGGCAAATACAAGGAAGTATTATCATGAAAAAATTATTGGTGCAGGGTAACCTCGCTGAAGCTCCCAGTTATGGACCGGATCCAGTCATGCTCAGAAAAAGTGGGCAGGCAAGTAAACTGAAAAAAAAGTCGGAATCCTATAAACAGAGAATTGACGATCCATCTTATATGGATTTTGCGATAGATAAGATTGCCGTTGAATTGCTCCATTTTATTTCAAAGTAAAAAACTCGATTAGGCTGCTAATTTTTTTATGTTTTTACTTCCGTCCCGTAAACTGCAGGCAAGGCAGATATCAGCTTCAGTGACTAAGTCATTGCACTTGAGATCTGCTATTGTCCTTGCGAGTCCCAAAATCTTTTCTCTCTCTCGAATAGACATCGCTTCTTTTGAAGCAAAATTCTCCCAGGCAATAATCGCATGTTTATCCCATCTAGTCTGTTCTATTGCTTCATTATAAGTCATAGAGGCGTTGGATCTTATATTAGAGTTTTGATATCTTTTCCATTGTATACATCTAACATTTTGAATTCTGCTACGAACTTCATTAAGATCTATGCGAATTGAATTGCCGGGATATTTTGATGGTGCGTAAACTTCTGAGATTATATCAATTCGATCGAGTAGGGGACCTGTTAACTTTGATAAGTATCCTCGGATCTGATCTTTTCTACATCCGCAACTTCCTTCTGCGATCGAGAATTCACCGCATGGACAAAGGTTAGATGCAGCTATCAGTTGGAATCGGCAAGGTAAACTACTCCATTTCGTATTCCTGTTCAACGTAATATTACCCTTTTCTAATGGTTCACGCAAATTCTGAAGAATACTAGATTTCATTTCACCAATTTCATCTAAAAATAAAATTCCATTATGAGCTAAACTGATTTCCCCTCGTTCTAAAGTTGATCCACCACCAATTAATGAACTCATAGTGATCGAATGATGAGGGTTACGAAAAGGTCGCATCCATTGATTCCCACTTCCGTAAAATTCTTGTGATTGAATGGCTGCGATTTCTTTCCATTCAGCTAAATTCGGAACGGATTGCAGAGAACTTGCAATCTCACCAAGCATGGACTTACCTGAGCCTGGACTACCGATCATAAGCATATGATGGTTGCCAGCAAGAGCGATTTCTAGAGCCTCAAATGCAAATCGCTGACCTGCATACAGATCAATGAATCCTAAGCTCTCCAGATTCATATTCTGATTGATTGGATTGCTTTTTACACTTTTTACACTTTCAAATTTCGGATTCGCTAACTGCGAATTTAAAGCTGAGTCATCCAAGTTGATTTGTGATAAGGATTCAATTGGTTTTACTTTTCCTTTCCAGAAAATTCTACACTGCTCAAGGTTCTCCGTCGGTAAAACTATAGTAGATAATTCGTCTGAAAGATTGCAAGCGAGCAACCGAGAGGCATCTTGAATCGGCTTGATGGAACCATCCAATCCAAGTTCTCCTAGAAGAAGGAGAGGATGTTCAGATATTTCCAGGGAAATTTGGTTTGAAGCCAAGAGAATTCCTACAGCAAAGCTTAAATCAAAATGAGAACCCTTTTTCGGAATTCCAGTAGGACTTAGATTGATTGTAATATTTTGCAAAGGGAATTCAAATCCAGAATTTTCAATTGCAGCTCTGACTCTATCTCTTGATTCACGCATGGTCGTAGTAGGGAGCCCAATAACTTGGTATCCAGGAATTCCTCTTCTCAAGTAGATCTCCACATTCACAAGCACTGGACTCATATCGCTTAGGCTCAGTGTTTGAACGATAGAAAATTTTCCCTTATGGCTCTGCTTCATTCATAAGGTATTTCTAAATTTCTTAAGTATGATTTCCAGATTATGGTTTTTTTTAGGTTTTATTATTTATTTCTTGCCTAGTTTGCCTTATATTTTAGCATCTTTTTAAATTATGAGTGGTTTTCGTTCGATTTTCATTGGTTTTGTAGGTATTCTACTTTTGATCGATTGTTCCACTCGATTGATACCTAAAGAGAAAGTTCTTGAATACAATGAAATGTTTTATGAGAGAACTTATGTCTTAAAAGAAGAACTCAAGCTCTCAAAAGATGATACAATAGGCAAAGGATCTCTGGTTAAACTCTATGTTGAGTCTACTCCTTCCTTATTGAAAGTTAAATGTTACCCAATCACTGAATCTCGAGAATATGCAGTTGGACGATTAGCAATCTACTTGATAAACGATACAGTCGAGAAGCGAAATATTGAATTAGAAGAACTAGAAGAGATCATAGCTCAGAAATTTGAGCCTTATGATCCAAACAAAAAAAGAAAAAGATAGAAATTATTAGGTTTAGTTGGTTACATTTTATGAAGTTGCATTCAGATTCAAGTTTGTTCATACACCGTGTCGATAGATTTAAGGTGGGTTCCAAATCATTCATATTTATTTTGTTTTTGAGTTTATATACTACAGCTATTTTTTCGAATCCTTTTGACAAATATGAAGAGGAGCTGAACGCTTTAACTGGTAAGCAAACTGTTTCATTTTTCAATTCAAATGACCAGAAAGTTAAGCATTTCTTTCAATCTGGTAATTTCATACCATCAAGTGATCATGAAGAAGTAGACTTGTTGGATGATTTGCCAAAATACATAAAATATTCTGCGATCGTATCCTCAAAGATCATCAATGAGAAAGGCGAAATCGTAAAAAAACATACGGTCAAGGCAAAAGATACTTTGCTTGGAATTGCGAAAACATACGGTAGCGATCTTGCTCGAATCAAATCAAAAAACGGTCTCAAAACAGATCTCATTAGATTAGGGGATATTTTGGAAGTTCCCGTGAAAGTAGCGAATGCCTCCAGAAAAAAAGTCGTTACGAAAAGAATTTTTATAAATCCAGTTCCATCCAGCAGAATCAGTTCAACTTTTGGGCGAAGAAAGGATCCTTTCAATAAATACAGTCGAAATTTTCATGCAGGTTTAGATATGGCAGCCGCTGTTGGAACTCCAGTCATTGCTTCTGCTGATGGAGAAGTTGCGTTTACGGGCAAAAATGGAGGATATGGCAATACTGTTATCATTCTACATCCGGATGGCTATAAAACAGTTTACGCGCATTGTGCAAAAATTGTTGTAGAAGTTGGTGAGAAAGTGACTATGGGTCGGGTAATTGCTGCTGTGGGAAGAACTGGTACTGCAACGGGAGCTCATTTACATTTTGAAGTCTATAAAAATGGAAAACTCATCAATCCCCAGACAGCTCTCAATTCCTATCAGAAAATCATTACAAAACTTCCTATCACAGAGGTTGCTGGACTCTAGAATTCTGCTTGCCAGCGAGTTGTAATCTGGGATTTTAACTTAAGTCCATCCAGTTCAGATTTCATTCATGAATATATACCTTGCACGATTACAGAATAACAAATTTTACACATTAATTCCGGTTGTTCTTTTATTCACCTATGCATTAGCATATCTGGTTAGAATGATTTTGATTGTTTTCTTCAATTCTGGAGTTCAGACATTGTCCGCTCCTTACAAAGCGCGTTTGCAAAAATCTGAGACTTTAAAATCCCTTTCATTTTACGAAGAAGCAATTACAGGAAATCTCATCCGAGGGATGTATTTGGATCCGACTCAGGAAAGATCAATTTCTGGAGTCTCAGATGGAATGAGTTCTGAAGCCGCAGAGGATCCAGACATTGATCAAATGGTCGTAACTGGAACTGTTAGTGGGGATTCTAGCTTTGCAAGAGTAACGATACGAGAAAAGAACGGAATTACGGAAGAATACGCAATCGGTGAAGAAATTGGTGGCTTCCGTGTTCGATCTATAGAACAGCATTATATTATATTACAAAAGTCTAAATTTAAACTGAAAGTATTGATTGGGGAATCTATTGCACAAGCAAAAGAAAAAATCAAAGACAAGATGCCCGATGAAGCTCCAGCTCAGCTTACTTCATCACAGACAATTCAAAAGACTTTATCTCGGGAAGATGTCAATAAAAAATTGAAAGATCCAAACGTAATCTATAAGGATGCAAAATTTGGTCCGCATTTGGTAGACGGCAAAATCGAAGGCTACAAACTTTACCAAGTTGCTAGATCACATTTTTTCTATTCTCTTGGAGCGCGCAGTGGGGACATCATAAAACGAGTGAATGGCATGCCTCTAAACGATACCGAAAAAATGTTGGAAATTTATGGTTCTATAAAAACCGCTCAGAAAATTACGATAGACCTGGATCGAAAAAGCAAAATCATAAGTTACGAATTTTTAATTACAAACTAAATAGAAGCAATAAAGAATGAATCAAAAAAAACCAAAATATCTTATAACATTTCGAAAATTATTGGGATTGTTGCTAATACTTTTCTGTTTGGAATTATTTTCTCAAGATGCTGAGAATCTCGAAGACAACACGATAGAACCGAAAACCACAACCAAAAAATCTACAGAAAATAAGAATAAGAAAGCAGCAACTAATACTGCTACTGCGAAGAAGGGAGCCACTTTTACTGCGGATTGGAGAGACACGGAACTCAAAGATTTTCTTATGGGAATGAGTGCTATCATAAAAAAGAATATACTAATTGATGATAGCATCAAAGGCAAAAAAGTTACGATCATTTCCCAACAGCGTATTCGAGTTGAAGACGCCTATAATTTCATGAAATCTGTTCTGGAAGCACAAGGCTTTGGAATCATCGAAGAATCCGACATCATTAAAGTTGTAAAAATTAAGGACGCTCTAGCGAAAGCTCCGATCGTAAGAGTTGGGCGTGATCCAATTACCGAAGAAGAAGCACTCGGAAATAAAATCATTACGCAAATTGTTCCGTTAGAAAACATAACAGGTCAAGATATAGAACCTATCCTCAAAAGAGTAACCTCACCCGACACAGATGTAATCGTCACGAGAAATTCTAACACTTTAGTTCTATCTGGCTCTTCGGCAGATATAAACAAATTATTAAAAATGGTAGAAACTCTAGACACTGCGGCTCCAACAACTGGACCTGGAGCTGTTAGTTCATCCGGCGATATTCATATTTATACATTAGAATACAATGAAGCAGAAAAGCTTGCTGCAATTCTAGTAAAACTGGATATGCCTGATGTTCCGGTATCAGCCGCACCTTCTTCTACTCCGAATGCCGACCCAAATGCTGATCCGGCAGCCCAAGCTGCTGCACAGGCTGCGGCGCAAGCAGCTCAACAACAAGCTATTGCTCAAGCTCAGGCAGCGCAAGCGGCCAAACCAAAAACTCCTGGAAGAATTGATAAGATCAAAGCGGTCGCCCATAAAGAATCGAATTCTATAATTGTAACTGCTTCAATGCAAGAATGGGAAGAGATACAAAGAATAATAAAAGTCCTCGATCAACCAAGAAAACAAGTTTTATTGGAAGTGTTAATTGTAGAATTAACGTCAACTGATCTAAACGACTTTGGTATAGACTGGAAGTATACGAATGTTACTGGTGAAGCTCCTAATGCCCAATTCAACACTGGACTTGCTGCTCAAGGTGGTATCATTGATTCGACTGGAAGACCAACGAATGTGAACACTTTGTCCGGTTTCTCTCTAGGTTTTTTAGGGAGGACAGGAGATCAAATTGTGGGAATTTTGAATGCGAATTCTACGAATGAAAACTTCCATGTGCTGTCTGCTCCGCAAGTATTGACCTTGGATAACCAAGAAGCAGAAATCAATGTCGGACAGGATGTTCCGGTAAGAACTCAAAATAGAAATGCGGGACTTGGTGGAGACAATGCTGTGACTGTTGCGAACTTCGAGTATCGTCCGACAGGAATTAAGTTAAAATTCACACCTCACATTAACAAGAACAACAAAATCACTTTAGATCTATACCAGGAAATCAAAAACGTAGCTGGTATTTCCAGTGAAGCAACTGGTGGAAACCCAACTTTTAATAAACGAGATATCAAAACAAGTATCGTGGTTGATAATATTCAAACAATCGTTATTGGTGGATTGATTTCTAATGACAAACAGAAAAAGGTTTCAAAAATCCCAATTCTTGGTGAAATTCCATTGATTGGAAACCTTTTCCGAAGAACAACCAATCAACTTCGAAAAACGAACCTCATGTTATTTTTAACACCGCATATATTGAATGATCGAAGTATGTCAGATAGAATCACAATTCAAAAGAAAATTGAACAAGAACGTGAAGAGAAAGAAAGAGATAAAAGGCTCAGATGAAAAAAACGCTTGGTGATATCTTAGTTGAGGATGGGCTATTAACAGAGAAAGATCTGCTTGAATCTCTTAAAACCCAAGCAAAATCCAATGTTCCACTAACGCATATTTTACAAAAGAAAGGACTCGCCGGAGAAATCGATATATTGAAGTCTCTGGCAAAGCTCCATGGTTTGGAATTCCAAGAAAAAATTGAAATCACTGAAATCCATGAAGCCTTTCGATTGGTTCCAAACAAACTCATACAAAAAAGTCGACTCGTTCCATTCGACATAAAGAAAAAAATTGTAAAAATTGCAATCTGTGATCCAACAGACCTCCATCCAATGGACGATATTCGTTCCTTTCTGAAAGGATATAGAGTTGAATTTGTTTTGGTTCCAGAGCCAGAGATAATGCGAGTGATTCATTCGCATTATGATACAACAACATCGGACACGAAAGAACTGATGGATGAAATGGATGGTGACTTCAGTGATCTAACAGGAAGTTTAGAATCTGAAGCACTGGATTTATCTAACGAAGCACCGATTATCAAAATGGTGAACGTCATCCTTTCGCAAGCTGTTTCTGAGAGAGCTTCCGATATTCATATCGAGCCCTATGAGAAAGCACTTGTTGTGCGATACCGTGTGGACGGAATTTTGCATAAAGTTTTGAATCCACCGAAGTCATTCCATGCAGGAATATCGACTCGTATCAAAATCATGTCAAACCTCAATATTGCTGAGAACAGACTACCTCAAGATGGAAGGATTAAACTTCGGCTTGCAGGTAAAGATGTTGATATACGGGTATCATTCATTCCTTGTCAGTATGGAGAAAGGATCGTAATGAGGGTCTTGAACAAGACGGATCAAAAATATTCTTTAGAGACAATGGGTTTATACAAGACCATTTTGGACAATTTTAGAAATCTAATTTATAAACCCCATGGAATCATACTCGTAACTGGTCCGACTGGATCTGGAAAGTCTACTACACTATATTCTGCGTTAAGTGAACTGAACACCGAAGAGCGAAATATTATTACCTGTGAAGATCCTGTGGAATACCAGATTGATGGAATTTCACAGATGCAAATGCAAGAAAAAATTGGTCTAACATTTGCTACAGGGCTAAGAGCAATTTTACGTCAAGACCCTGACATCGTGATGGTTGGGGAGATTCGTGATCAAGAAACAGCAAGAATCGCGATCCAAGCATCGCTTACAGGACATCTTGTATTTTCAACCTTGCATACAAATGATGCCGCCTCTGCCGTTACTAGACTTGTGGATATGGGTATTGAACCATATTTAATCACCTCAACTGTTTTGGGATTTATGGCACAGAGACTTGTTCGTTTGATTTGTAAAGATTGTAGGACGGCTTATAAACCTTCACAAAAAGAATTGGATTCTTTAGGAATCAAAGCTAAAGATTTAAAATCTGGAGTTTTATACAAAGGAAATGGTTGTAGTTCTTGCATGAATACAGGTTACAAAGGACGAACAGGACTGTATGAACTTTTGGTTATGAACCCAGATGTCAAAAAAGTTGTGTTAGCTGGTTCTGATTCAAACAAAATTTTAGAAGTAGCTCAAAATACTGGACTATCAGTATTAAAAGAATATGGAAAACAAAAAGTTATAGATGGCGTCACCACAGTAGAAGAAGTCTTGAGGGTCAGCTAACAATGGCTTTATTTACCTATGTTGCCTTTAACAAAAAAGGCAAAGAAGAGAAGGGTATAGTTGACGCAAACAATATCCAAGGTGCAAGATCCAAATTAAAAGCCAAGGGCTTGTATGTAAAAAACATACAAGAAGATAGAGAAAAGCAAGAGCGCGAATTATTCCCAATTCTATCCAAATTTCTTTATCGAATTCCAAGAAAAGATGTAGGTATATTTGCAAAACAATTAGGAACTCTACTTGGGGCAGGAATACCACTTGATAAATCTTTATCAAGTATAACGGATCAGACTGAGAACGTTTATTTAAGAAAAGTCGTAATTCAAATGAGAGCGGACATCACAGAAGGAATGTCCCTTTCTGATTCGATGAAGAAGCATCCAGACATTTTTCCAGAACAATACCCTTCATTGATATCAGTTGGAGAGCAGACAGGTGATTACGAACCGACTCTCAATCGATTGGCGGAGCTTGAAGAAAAATCCAATGAGTTAAAATCAAAAGTACAAGTTGCTATGGTATATCCATTTATCATGGGAAGTTTATCTGTTCTGGTTGCGATTTTTCTTTTGACAGTTGTAATTCCTCAGATTCAGGAATTGTTTGCACAATTTGATGCGGAACTTCCCTTGATCACTCGAATTGTAATAGGTTTATCTAATTTGCTTACAAACTATTGGTGGGCACTCATTTTAGGGTTTGTTGTTGGAATGTATGTATTCATTCGGTTCAAGAATTCCATAGAAGGAAGAAAGAAATGGGATGCTTTTCTACTGAAAGTTCCCATTATAGGTGGTCTAATAAGAAAGGTAATGATTTCAAACTTTTCAAGGAGTTTGTCTGTATTACTACAGAATCGTGTTCCTTTGATCACTTCATTGCAAATTGTTTCGAGAATTGTAAACCATCATACCTTTCTTACGGAAATCAATGAAGCCATAGAGAAAGTAAAAGAAGGTGGAAAACTCAGTGACGCTTTTCAAAATTCACAAATTCTCCCACAGATGGTAATAGGTATGGTTGCGGCGGGAGAAGTTTCTGATAAAGTTCCACAAATGATGGACAAATTGTCCGAAATCTATGAAGGTGAAGTTGAAAATACAATAAAATCAATGACACAAAGTTTGGAACCAATTATGATTATCGTCATGGGTGGATTGATTTTTACAATTATGGCGGCTATTATGA
The DNA here is from genome assembly GCF_028462125.1 of Leptospira sp. GIMC2001. Classification (NCBI taxonomy): domain Bacteria; kingdom Pseudomonadati; phylum Spirochaetota; class Leptospiria; order Leptospirales; family Leptospiraceae; genus Leptospira; species Leptospira sp. GIMC2001. The sequence goes on from NZ_CP115468.1 coordinate 2,132,937, forward strand.
CGCCTATGTATACGCTCACGAAAAGCATTCAACAGAATTTTTAATCTTGGAGGATATATGAAAACAAACAAATCTAAATTCAAAATTGCAGGACGCAGCTTCCGTAGAGGATTGACATTGATTGAAATTGCAGTCGTGGTCATGATTTTGGGAGCGCTAATAGCTATTGTCGCGGTGAACATCAACCCTGGTGAATTAAAAGATGATACTGCAGCTTTGCAATTGAAGAAAGACGCTCAGGAACTTCAGATGCATCTTGAAAGATATGCACAAAGATATGGAACCTATCCATCACCTGAACAAGGATTAATTGCATTGGTTGAGAAGCCAACGGTCGGTGACAATATCCCCGAAGACTATAATCCTATCATAAAGAAGAAATCCGGTGTAGAAGATCCATGGGGAACACCATATATTTTGCGTGTTGACGAATATGGAGAATTGGCAATTTACTCACTTGGTAAAGACAAAAAAGATGGTGGAGACGGTAAAAATGCTGACTTCAATATCTTAAATGAAGATGAATACCCATCCGCTTTCAAAAGAAGGTAGTCTGTCGTAAATAGGACAGAGTTTTGTTACAGACCAAAAGACTAAAGCTACGTCATGGAATGACTACAATTGAGTTGATTGTGGTCATTGCCCTGATCGGCTTTCTATTTACCGTTACAGCCGTTAGTCTCAAAAATTTCATCATTCCATCGTCTAAAGATGTTTCTCAAGCAATTGAAGGGTCAATTAAATTTGCCTACAACCATGCCTTACTCAATCATAAAACTGTAATATTCGAAATAGACTTGGACAATCAAGTTTATAAATTGATTCGAATTGAACGCGATGATGAAGGTCTTAGAGAAGAACAAGTTACTAAACCTAAAAAATTACCATTCAATAATAAAATAATCTCCATTGTTGATTTTTCTGGTAAAATTACAACTAGTGGAATCATTCGAATTCCTTATAGCCACGATGGAACAGGAGTTGATTATACTTTGCTTATGGGCGAAGAGAACACGATAAAAAAATCAATTCAGGTATATCGGTACGGTGGTAAAGTAAATACTTTGAACGGAGAAAAACTTAGAATCGTTAATCCAAACTTACAGAAAGTTGATTATGGTGTGGATGATCGAGACGACTCTGATTCTCGGGATATGAATCGATATTAAAATGAGAATTAGAAATTCAAAATTTCGAAATGGATTCACTCTTATCGAAGTAGCCTTAGCTCTTGGTCTTGGTGCTTTTATAATGGCTTATACTTATGGCTTGATTGCAAAAGGTATCGCTATGCGAAAAGAATCTATACTTCTCGCTAATGCAGTCCATCTTGCCAAAATAAAAATGGCACAAGTAGATTCATCAACCAATATGCAGTCCGATGTAACCAAAGGAGATATTCCAGGATATCCGGGTTATAAATTCGAAACAGAAATCAAAGAAGAAGAACTCGATCTTTTAAAATTAGCTTCCGGTGATAAATCAGATAAATTAAAAGAAAAAGCACCCAAAGATCTGCTAGGTGATAAGGATGCAGGACTCAATGATATTCTTAAGAATAGAGGGCAGGCAAAAGGTTCCGAAACGGGTGGATTGATAAAGGTTTTCCGAGTTAAAGTTTCTATTACTTATCCACTCGGAAAAGATGGAACTGTATATTCCGTCGAAACATTTCGAGCAACAAAATACTGATAAGCAAATGAAATTAACTAGAATAAATTATTTAAAATCATTTTACCGACATCAAAGTAAAAGAAATAAATTGCGCGTCGGTATGACATTGATTGAGATTTCCATTGTGGTTATGTTGATGTCAGTTTTGTTTACTGGGATTTTCACAACATTCTTTATGGCGTTAAAAATTTCTAGAGAGGCAGATCCACCAGATGGCACAACTCGACCTCTCCTAATGCAATCCATTGAGAATATTCGAAGTACTTTGTCTAGAACCTATTTTTTTGAAAGCCAGAAGAGGCTTGTTTTTATAGGCAAGAATGACGGTGGTCCAGGCGAGCGAAATGATAGAATCGTATTTGCCTCAGCTCATCCCAATGCAGAAGAAACGGATACACCTTCCGTGAGAGAAGTATCGTTTTATCTAAAAAAAATGGAATCAAAAGCGGGGCTTTTTCAATTGATTCGAAGAGAAGATGATATGGTTGATAATGTTCCTCTTACTGGAGGGGTAGAGCATGTTTTACTTGAAAATGTGAAAAGTTTTCAAATGAAATATTCAGAAAGAGGAGATAAATGGTTGGATGAGTGGAATTCCAAAACCAATAAAAAAATTCCCAGATTGATACGAATTGAAATCATTGCCTTAGTAGGAAACCAATTTTTAAAATATGAAAGTCTTGCGCATCCAGGGATTCTCTTTAAATAGAAAAAGACGAAAAGGTTCCATGGTTATCCTTCTTGTGGTGGCCGTTGGAACTGCGGCTTTTTTTACAGCTACTAAATTCTCAGAAGATTCTTTGGTCGAGTATCGAATCAGCATTCAAGAAGCAGATGGGTTCAAGGCAAATTCTCTAGCCAAGGCTGGTTTTTTGGGGGGAATTGGAGCACTCAAGAAAATTCCAGAAGAAGTGTTGTATCAATCTGGGATTGCGTTTGATCCGCCACCAATTCCACTTGGAGGAGGAGTAATTTACTATTCGATGATTCCAGAAGATGGAAAAATCAATATGAATGGTTTAGTGAAACTCTACGATGATCAACCCAATCAGCGTATGATTGAAATTGTAACTCGGCTGTATACTCAGTTTGGAATAAAAAGAGAGTTGATCTATCCCGTGATTGATTGGATTGATACAAACACCCAAGAAATGGGCGGTGGCGCAGAATACTATTATTACTCAAGACTCAAACCACCTAGAAAGATTAAGAATGCCCCATTTTATTCCATGTCAGAATTACTAAGTGTCAAGGGTTATGATAGAAAAATGGTCTATGAGACTTTAAAAATGGAAGACTATGACAAGAATAATTCCGATAGTTTTAAAACGGATGAAGAGAAGGCTTTAATCAGTGATAAGGACTTTGTTCTCTCGAATAATATAACTGCTTATTTACCTTTTGGGGATACATACGATGACAGAATAAATATCAATGCAGCTCCTTATCATGTTTTGATGTCTATGTCAGATTTTATGACCAAAGCTGCTGTCATGAAGATTTTAAAATTGAAATTAAAAAAGAATGGGTATATCAAAGAATTGAAAGATCTAGAAAATGAACCAGAATTTCAGGCTAAATCTGCTGGGAATTTAACTCTCTACAAGGAACTCGCTGGCGAGGGGACTGATGTATCTGGTGGACGAATCAAGACAAAAGGTGAAATATACAAAGTGATCGGTGTTGGAATTATAAAAGATAAAGTGGTTAGACGTGTAACTGGTATATTCGATTTACCGAATGATACAATGTTATATTATACGGAAGATTGAAATGATATACGATCAGTATTTAGCAATTGATTACGGTTCCAAATTTATCAAAGGAATTTTATTCAAAAATGTATTAGGAACAACAACAGCAATTCGACTTGAAACTCTCCCTATCGTTCATCTGGCAGATGAAGAAGGAGATGAATATGAATACAATATCATAAGATTCATTCAAAGTTTTTTTCCCGAAGAATCAAAATTCCTTACCAATTTATCTCTTGATCGGTTGTTCATCAGAGATCTTGTAATCCCACTTACCACAGAAAAAGCTGTTCGCGAAGTGATTCCTTTCGAAGTAGAAAATAAATTGCCATTTCCTTCTGAGACCATGGAGGTTCTGGGAGTTCTCGCAAGAATGGATTCGGAGAATTCTTTTGTTGTAACTTTTAATGTTAAACATGAAGAACTCAGTCGAGTAATGAGTCCATTCAATCGGGGTGACGCAAGAGTCGCATGTCTCTCGGTTGATTCTTTGGCCCTATCATCACTATTCCACAAACTTGATAAAAATACTCTTGATCAAAGCTATCTCGGCCAGATCGATATCGGATCTCAACTTTCTGTCTTCAATGCAGTTCATAATGGAAAATTGTATCATACAAGAAGCATCCATTTGGGTTCACAGAATCTTACAGAAATGTTAGCTGAAGAATTATCTATCGATGATGAGGATGCCGAAGATTTTAAAATTCTATTGTCTCCATTTCTATTCGAAGGAAGCGATGAATTTCCTGAAAGTCTAGAATACTATAAAAAGAAATATAAAATTACTAATTCTATTTGGAAATCAATACGCTCAAAAACGGAAATATTTGGTAAAAAAATAGTTTCCGAAATCGAAAAATCAATATTCTCTTTAATTGATACTGAAAGACCGCAGACAATCTACATCTCTGGCGGTGGATCGAAATTAGCTGGTCTAGGAAGATTTATAAGTTCACATTTGGAAATCCCAATCAAAGAATATGATTTTCTTGATATTCAGGATCCTTCTTATATTCAAGCACTGGCAACTGGGAATCACTATCAACAAAAATCATCCGATCAGATTGATTTCTTAACTACCGATTTTGCAAAGAGACTCAATAAGAATAGTTTCAAAATAGGAAATTTTTTACCACACTTGATTCTCGCTGGAATATCAGTTTTTCTACTTGCTGCTGTTTTTGTTTTCGGAATCATCATTGATAAAAGAAAAATCAGCCAGAATCGTCAAATCCTAGTTGAAAAATATAGATCTGGCTTTGGAGAAGAACCTTCGGATCCGGAATTGGTTATTCAATCAGCAATATCTAAACTAAAAGCTGAGCAGAAAAAAACGGAAATTTTTCGCTTATTCTTAAATAAAGAGAGTATGCTTGATATACTCACTGAGACTTCGGAGTTTTTTCCAGACAAGGAATCACTCCCATTCATTTTGGAGAATTTTACATTTGAAGGTTCAGAAGTTAGCATTCAAGGAAAAGTAAATGAATACCCAGATATCGGAGTCATCGAATCTGGACTCGCTAAATCTTCCAAATTCAAAAATGTGAAAGTCATGAACAAAAGATTGATATCTGGAGTTACAAAATTCAAAGTTTCTTTTAAATTGAAAATGGAGATAGTGAGCCCAGACTCAGAGTAAAATGTTTAATCAATTAAATGAAAGAGAAAGAGTCTTTGTTTTCGCGGGAATTCTGCTTATTGTAGTTATGAGTTTATTCCTGGTCTTCAACAAGGCATTTGAACTTAGGCGAGAACTTTCGGAGACCGTCAATGAAACAATGTCTCAAGCAACTCAATTAGATCGCATCATAAACGATTACAAATACTACCAATCTCTCGAGACTGGTGGTCAAGACGAAGATGTCAATCAAATGTATTCCAAATTAGATCAGATTCTGATAAGATACAATTTAAAAGAAAAAGTATCTACCATGAAAGATTCAAGCAATACCATTCGAAAAGAGTATTCACAAATTACAATCGATGTAAGTTTTCGATCTGTAATATTAAATGATATTATTAAGCTAGTTTACGACATCGAAAAAAATAAACAAATCAATGCAAAAGTGGACTATTTAGATTTTCGTAAACCATTCCAAGACAAAGAAGTTTATGACATCAATATGAAGATTTCTTCATTTAAAAAATTGGGCAAGGGGGAATCATGAATCTGGAAGAAATCGCAGAAGATGAATATGTTGATGAAGAAGAGCTTCGTGGTTTAACTGACTCAGATGAAGATGATGAACTTTTAGAAGAAGAGGAGAAGCCTCTTACAAGAAATACAATCCTTGGTCTAATTGGGATTGGTTTTTTTACTTTTCTAGTTTTTTCATTATTTTTATTCCCTCTTGATGAAGTTATTAAATCTGTAATATTAGAATTTACAAAAAAAAGTAATGTCATCGTTGAATTCAAAGATATTCACTTTCCCTTACTTGGAGAAAAAAGAATTGATTCGTTAGCAATTCAACCTTCCAGCGATACTGTTATTAAATCCGAGGAAGTAATCATCGATCTTAAAATTTTGGAAATTTTACAAAGTAGATTTGATGGTGATATCCACTTAAGTTCATTCAGGGTTGAATCGGGAGAGACTTCTATTCTGATTAAGTCGTTGGATGTAAATGGTCGATTGTCTGGGTTTGATGAAAGGATCAGCAAAACAATAGGCGATCTCAATATCAATATTCATGGAGGCAAAATCATTAGTCTTCCAGAGATTCCAATGGTAGGGTCGGATGCAAAAGACATTTTAATTTTAAAAGGCAATTTTCTTCTAAAATTCCGATCTGGTAAAATACTCGTCGAAAAAGGAAATTTTGATACATCTTGGTTTAAGATTAATTTAACAGGCGTCATCCGCTTGGCGGATTCATTTTCATACAGCAATATCGATCTTAAAATTTGTGCAACAGCTCAAGAAAAATTTGCGAATGAAAGACCAGATTTAGCAGGCATGCTTGCTATTTTACCACAAGAGAATGGGCGAGGTTGCTTGCCGATAAAAGGAACAATTTCCGCACCCCAATTCGACATACCAGCATTAACTGGTGCAACGGGATTCGGAACACCGCCACTGCCTGGCGATGGAAGCCAACCAAACGCAACAAATGATCCGATTGTAAAAGATGCGAGCTCTACTGAGGAAGGGGATCAATAAGACCAATCTTACCGCTTAATATGGAATGAAAACTTTCCCACTTTCATCTCAAATGTCTAATTCTTTTGCCAACAATTGCACGCTTAAGAAAGATCTTGATATAAGGATTGATAAAAGAATAAAAATATGCTATAAATGATTGTTTATATTTTTTTGACTGAATCAATTCGTAGCATAACATCTAAGTTAGGCTACGAATTGTATTGAGAGTTTTATTTTAGTCCAGACTTAGCTGCATCCAGTTGTAGATCCACAAGATTGACATTTAAGACAAGAACCATTCCTTACCATTTCGAAAGATCCACATTCTACACAAGAATCACCAGTATATCCTTTGGTTCTTGCTTCTTGTATGATTCTCATGGTGTCTTTTGTCGTCTTCAATTTTGTTTCTGCCAATGCTACAGCCGAGTTAACGGAGGCTAATGGTGAATCTTTGTATTCTTTATCAAGAGCACCAGAAATTGAAAGTGTTTTTACTTCTTGCATAACGGCAGCCGATGACTCAGTTGAGCTTTTAGTTTTCTCTGAAACAACAGCTTGCTTTGGCAATTCATCACGAGATGGATCATCTGGCAGAACTTGCGAAGATTTTCTTCCCACTTCATCTGCACGTAAATCTTCAGGACTCACTTGAGCTAAATCATATCGTCCCAAATAAGTCACGGCAAGTTCTCTGAATAGATAATCTATTACCGAAGTACTCATTTTTATATGCGGATTCCCAGAAACCATTCCATTTGGTTCGAATTTGAAAAATGTGAAAGCTTCAACAAATTCTTCTAACGGAACTCCATGCTGTAATCCCAAAGACACAGAAATAGCAAATGCATTCATCAAACTTCTAAATGCAGCACCTTCTTTATGCATATCAATGAAGATTTCTCCAATCTGTCCGTCTTCATATTCACCAGTTCGCAGATAGACCTTATGTCCACCGACCATAGCTTTTTGAGTATATCCTGCTCTTCGATTAGGAAGTCGACGTCTCTGAGATACATATTTATAGACAATTCTTTCTGCTACTTCTTTGGTATTCGTGGCAGCCGATGCTGTGTTCATTGGAAGCTCATCTTCCTCATCTGCAAAACTCAATAATTGAAATACTGAGTTTAGTGGTTGGGAAAGTTTCGATCCGTCTCGATACAATGCATTAGCCTTTACCATCATCTTCCAAGATTGGTAGTAAGCGTCTTTTATATCAGCCACTGTCGCATCTTCTGGGAGATTGATAGTTTTCGAAATCGCACCACTAATAAAAGGTTGGGCTGCCGCCATAACACGAATATGCGACCCATAAGATAAGAATCTCTTACCATATTTTCCACATTTGTTTGCACAATCAAAAACAGCTAAATCCTTTTCCTTCAAGAAAGGTGCATTCTCAACTGTCATAGTTCCACAAACATAATCGTTAGCTTGAGTAATTTCTTCTTCAGTAAAGCCTAATTTATTTAGGAGATTGAAATTTGGTTCGTTGTAGACCTCTGGACCGATTCCAAGATTTACTTTTAAGAAATCTTCACCAAGTGTAAATTTATTGAACGCAAATTGAATATCAAAAACAAAAGGTAAATCCTTTTCCAATTTATCAAGGATCTCATCAGTAAACCCTTTGGCTTTCAAATTCTGAGTGTTGATTCCCGGTGCACCTCTAAAAGTTGCATGTCCTTTGCAATAATTAACGATTGCTTCAATCTCACTCGCTGAATATCCTAACTTCTTCAATCCATATGGAACGGATTGATTGATAATTTTGAAATAACCACCACCAGCCAGTTTTTTGAATTTAACTAAAGCAAAGTCAGGTTCAATTCCAGTAGTATCACAATCCATAACCAATCCAATCGTGCCAGTCGGTGCGATAACTGTAACTTGTGCGTTCCGATAACCGTGTTCTTCACCTAACTTAACTGCAAGGTCTGAATCCTGTCTTGCAGCATTGAGTAAATAAGATGGGCAATAGGCTGGATCAATTCCGATTGGTGTAATAGTAAGTTTTTCGTATTCCTCGCGAGGAGCATTGTATGCGGCTCTTCTATGATTGCGCATAACGCGAAGCATATGGCTTTTATTCTTTTTGTATCCGTCAAAAGCTCCCAATTCTTTTGCCATTTCCGCTGAAGTCGCATAGGCTGTCATATGCATGATGGACGTGATCGCACCTGTGATAGCCATCGATTCCTTGGAATCATAAGGAATTCCCATTACCATAAGAAGAGAACCAAGATTCGCATAACCCAATCCTAAAGTTCTAAACTTATAAGAAAGTTCAGCTATTTCTTTGGAAGGAAATTGCGCCATAGTAACAGAAATTTCAAGAATGATTGTCCAGATTTTGCAGAGGTAGCGGAAATCTTCAACTTGGAAAGTTCCATCTTCATGATTTATGAATTTTTGAAGATTCGCAGAAGCTAAGTTACATGCCGTATTATCCAAGAACATATATTCGGAGCAAGGATTGGATGCTTTGATCTCTCCATCTTCTGGACATGTATGCCATTCATTGATTGTAGAGTGATACTGAGTTCCTGGATCTGCAGAAGCCCAAGCAGAATAAGCAATTTTCTCCCAAAGGTCTCTTGCTCGAAGAGTTCTGGTCGGTTTTGACTCTCGATTCTCTTTTGCAGATTTTTCTAATTCTGTTCGATTGTATAGATGCCAATTTTCGTCCTTATCGACCGCATCCATAAAGGAATTAGGAATTCGAACGGAATTATTGCTATTCTGTCCAGATACTGTATTGTATGCATCGGACTGCCAATCGGTTGTCAATTCATCGAATAAGATTTCTTTGAACCCTTGTTTCGCTAGATCGATAACTCTTTTGATGTAGTTGTCAGGCACGAAAGATTTTTTTGCAATTTTGATAGCTTTTTTGAGTCTAGGGTTTTCCAAAGGAACAAATCGGCTGTCTTCTGTTAGAGGCTTTCCTTCATCTGAAATATAGCAAGCCTGCATGATATCATTGAGTAAGCGGTTATTGATTACTGATCCAGTTACGAGAGATGCAACTTTTTTCTCTTCTTCCACTTTCCAATTGATAAATTCTTCAATATCAGGATGATCTAAATCCAAACAGACCATCTTTGCTGCACGTCTTGTAGTTCCACCAGACTTGATTGCGCCAGCTGCCCGATCTCCAATTTTCAGAAAACTCATAAGTCCGGAGCTTTTGCCACCGCCAGACAGAGGTTCATCTACACCTCGCAAATTGGAAAAATTGGTTCCTGTTCCTGATCCATATTTAAATAATCGCGCTTCACGAACCCAAAGATCCATGATTCCGCCTTCGTTTACAAGATCATCATCCACACTTTGGATAAAACAAGCGTGTGGCTGAGGATGCTCATAGGAAGATGCAGATTTAGTCAATTTTCCTGATTTAGGATCTACATAAAAATGTCCTTGTGATTTGCCGTCGATTCCATACGCCCAATGCAATCCCGTATTAAACCATTGAGGTGAATTGGGAGCTGCCATTTGGTTTGCGAGCATGAAGATAACCTCTTCATAGAAGCATCTGGCACTTTCATCATCGGAAAAGTAGCCGTGTTTTTTGCCCCAATAAGTCCAGCAACCAGCCAACCTATGAAAAACTTGTCTTGAATCTCCTTCTCCCGTGAATCGATCTTCTGGAGCCAGAGAATTCAGCTTCTCTTCATCTGGAACGGATCTCTGTAGCCATTCTGGAATTCCTTCTTCAGCTACTTTCTTCAAATATTTTGGGATTCCTTTTCTTCGGAAGTATTTCTGTGCTAAAATATCTGTTGCGACTTGCGACCAAGAGTCGGGAACAGCAACATCTTTCGCTTCGAAGACAACGGAACCATCTGGATTAGCAATTTTGGAATTTCTTTTTGTCCAGTTGATGCCTGGGTATGTTTCAGTATGATTTTTTGTAAAGTGACGTTCAAGTTTCATGGGCGAGAAAAGCTCCGATTTCAAGATAGATGGAATTATGTCACTATGATCTAAACCTAATTAGTTTCACCAAAAAAATCTTGGCTCTACGCACAAAATTACAATTTCCTTTAGAAAAAATCAACCCAATCTAATAGATTTTGCCTTGTCATTTTTAGCCCGTCCAAGACTCTGGCAATTGCTGACAATCCCCTTTAGCTCAGTTGGTAGAGCAAATGACTGTTAATCATTGGGTCGCTGGTTCGAGCCCAGCAGGGGGAGCAGCTTTTTTTCCCGCAAGATGGCTTATTCTAGCTTTCTAAATCAACTTTTTCTCCCTGACTAAGATTTATTTCGAGTGCATAAATTGCAAAATGCACCGGGCGATGAATCAATTGCTGAGATTTTTCCCTCAATGTCTTAGAATTTTACTCAATTTATCATTCATAATTTCTTTTTCTATCATGTTGAAGAAAGATTTCATTACTCAGAATAGTATAAGAAAATACAATTTATTGATTGATAAAATTTGCTTATTCTTAAACTGTTTTGCATCACAGAGTAAAGAATCATTATGAAAAAAAATAGAATCATCATAGTCGGTGGCGCTTTGGCGGGTCCAGTAGCGGCTTCAAGAGCAAGAGAGATTGACGAAAATGCAGAAATTATCCTGCTTGAACGAAATACTCGAGTAAGCTACGCACTTGCCGGTTTATCCTTTTATTTAAGTGAAGATGTAAAGAGCTTAGAGGATCTCAATCGCGAAAGAGAAGACTTCTTCAAATCGGTCTATAATATTGATGTTCTAACTAAGACAGAAGTAATTTCGCTGAATCGAAAATCCAAAACACTTCTGATTCGCAATTCCGAAACAGAAAAAACCCTCGAATATGATCGCTTAATTTTTGCAACGGGTGCTGGCTCCCTAAAACCCGCAAACCTTCCTGATATAGAAAACTTTCGTTATTTTCGAACTCTCGATGACCTTGATGCGATTCAGAAAAATTTAATCAATGGAGCAAATCGATTTATCGTTCTTGGTGGTGGTTCAATGGGACTTGAAGCAACGGATGGACTCGTTCGTGGCGGAGGTAAGGTAACATTGATAGAAAAGAACGAACATATTCTTCCTCATTTTAGTAAAAATATTGCAAGCCTCGCTGAACACTCACTTAAGTCACAAGTGGATCTCATCTGCGGCTATCGAGAAATTGAATTCAAAACGCAGAATCGCAAATTGGTAGCTGTGATTGTTGATGGAAAAGAAATCGAAACTGATTTCCTTGTCTGTGCAATTGGAGTTCGTCCAAGAACAGAGCTACTCGCTGAGTCAGGATTGAAATTGAATCCGGACGGATCGATCCCAATTGATAAAAATTGTCGAACAACAGATAAGAATATTTATGCGTGCAGTATTTGCGTGAGCCTTCCAGAATCATTTAGTTCATCTGGATGGATTCCACAAGCTGCAATCGCTGATAAAACAGCTCAGGTGGCAGGAGCCAATGCTGTTGGTCTCGGTTTAGAAATAGGCAAATTCACAGGTTCTATGATAGTTCGTCTCCCCAACACAGAAGTTGGACGAGTTGGATTATCCGAAGATGATATTCGCAATAAATATAAAAAGGGAAAATGGGACAAAGTTTTCATTCAAGCCAATAATATTGAATCTTATATGCCCAATGCATCTCCAATTTTTCTTGAGATTTTCTATAAGAAAGGAAGTTGCAAAATATTAGGACTAGAAGCGATCGGCAGAGATATTAAATCTAGGCTGGATTCTTGTGCTGTTGCGATTCAAGCAGGTATGAATTTGGAAGAGCTATCTCAAGTGGATTTCTCCTATTCACCTGCATTCGGAACATCTAGAGATGCATTGAATGTGGTTTCCACAGTTGCAATGTTTGGTGAACTCAAACTAACTGATTGGATCGAACCGCAAAAAATTATTAACAGCAGAAATAATTATTTTATTGTTGATGTTGGCGTCCAAGAATCTCAAAATAAAATTGCGGATTTCTATCTTAAATTGGAAGATCTACGTTCCAATATTCAGACTTTGATTGAAGCATACAACCAATCCAAAGCAACTGAGATTGCTATCATCAGTAATTCAGGAAGAAGAGGTCATCTTGCACTTAGAATCTTAGACTCGTATGGTCTAAAAGTTAAAAATGTTGCCGGTGGATTCACACTTTTTTCTGCTTTGGAGAAATCTGGCAGATGACTTGGGTAGAGCCAGATTCTTCTGACCAAGTAAAATATGATCCGCAAGAAGTTTTTGAAGCAGGCGAACTCAACCATCATATTTCCAATACTGCTTATCCAATTGCACATGCAATAACATGGAAGCCCTATCGTGTCCGTCTCGAACAACATTTACAGACCGTAGTGAAATCTTTCGAGAACCTAACGGATATTTCATTATATACTCATATACCATTTTGTGAAAAGCGTTGTTACTTCTGTGAATACACAGTTGTTGGAAAGGATGAACTGAGCGAAACTAAGAAATACATGGACTATCTCCGAAAGGAATTGGAGAATTATAGCAATATTTTAGGACGAAAGCGAATTCTTGGATTTGATATTGGAGGAGGAACTCCTTCCTTTGTCGATTCCAAATTGCTAGCAAATCATATTGATGATGTATCTCGTTTTTTTGATTTAGATAAAGATACAGAAATCAGTATTGAGACCACGCCAAAAATCGCAAGTGATGATATAGCAAAATTAAAGGATTACCGTAGCTCAGGAATCAAAAGAATTAGTATGGGTATTCAAGTCACTCAGCCAGATCTATTAAAAATACTCGGCAGATCTGCAAATGGACTAGACCATATCTTCAAAGCAACAGAGAATATTCGCAAAGTAAATTTCAATAAATTCAATATTGATCTTATGTATGGATTTGCGGATCAGACTCTTGAGAGTTGGGAATCTACTCTGAAGGTAGCGATGCAACTCGATCCTGATTATATAACTCTTTATCGTATGAGATATAAATTGACTCGGATCTCCGATCAAGCTTCTAGAATTGAGCTAAGTAAAATTCGACAGATGGCTGATCTCGCTAAGAATTTTTTATCAGCTAATGGTTATTATGCCAATCCTGGCAAAAACACCTATTCAATAATTAACAATGACACAGGAACTAGTAGCTATCTTACTCGTAGGGTAATTCAAGGATTCCCCTATCTAGGACTGGGTTTGGGCGCACAAACATTTACTGATACAACCATTTCTTACAATAGCGGTTCCGTGGGAAAAAATCTAAATCCATACTTCAAAAAGATCGATGATGGTTTACTGCCGATTCAAGACCTCTACAATCTTCCACTCGCGCATATGATGTCGAAGATGATTGCTGTAAGTTTTTATTTTGGCGAAATCAATTTGGAAAGTTTTTACAATAAATTTCATATCAGACTAGAGGATGCTTATACAGATTCTGTCAATTATGCGCTGGAACACGGATTAATGGAATATACGAATAGTATAAACGGATTGGAAATATTAGGAAATGATCACGGAACAAATAGAAGCCAATGCTTGTCACTTACACCCAAGGGTGCTAAGCATTTCAATGGAACTATTGCGCTTTTCTTCGCAAGCAGTATTCAAAAATATCTAATTGAACGAGATCCGACAAAAGCTCAAGATATGGCAATCAATCAAAAACTCGCAGTTAAGATCTCAGCATAAAAAAAGGAAGGGCAATCCCTTCCTGTGACATTTTGAAATTTAGTTGGCTTGCGGAGAATAAACCCCCGCAGCCTTAAAATTTTTTAGAATCAGTGAATTAAGTTAGATTCTCGGCTACCAATTCAGCGATATCTTTCACTTTGATCATATCCACTTTCTCTTCTGATTTGACACCATCAGTGATCATGGTAATGCAGAAAGGGCAGGCAGTTGCAATTGTTGTTGCACCAGTGTCGATCAATTGTTTTGTTCGTTTCACGTTTACACGATCATTGTTTTGCTCTTCCATCCACATCTGAGCTCCACCGGCTCCACAACATAGACCTTTTGTTTTGTTGTCTACAGCTTCAACTAGCTTGCCACCAGACACTTTTTTGACCAAGTCCCTTGGGTTCTCGTAGTTGTCATTGTATCTACCTAAATAGCAAGAATCATGATATGTGTATTTTCCTGAATTGGCATCTTCAGCAACTGTTACATCGATCTTCTTTTCTTTTGCCAATTGATTGATATAATCAGAATGGTGCATCACTTCATAGTTACCACCGAACTGAGGATATTCATTCTTGATTGTATTGTAACAATGAGGACAAGCAGTTACGATCTTCTTAACATTGTATCCATTCATTGTGTCAATATTTTGTTGAGCTAGAGTCTGGTAGAGATATTCATTTCCACCTCTTCTTGCGGAATCTCCAGAACAACCTTCTTCTGTTCCCAAGATTCCAAAGTTCACTTCAGCTTTTTGTAGAATTTTCACAAAAGATTTGGTAATAGATTTATTTCTTTCATCGAAAGCACCAGCACATCCAACCCAATAGAGAAGATCCACATTGGAATCTTCTGCCATGGTTTTTACACCTAGGCCTTCTGCCCAATCTGCTCTAGTATGCGCTCCAACTCCCCAAGGGTTAGAGTTGTTTTCCATTTTTGTGAAGGCACCTTGTAATTCAGGACTCATCTTTGTCTCAACTTGAACTAGATGTCTTCTCATCTCAATAATGGCATTCACTTGGTTGTTGCCAACTGGGCAAGCTTCAACGCAAGCATAACAAGTTGTACAACCCCAGAGTGCTTCCTCAGACAATCCTTCGTATGTATTGATTACGCCCGTATCTAAGGCAGCCACTGCATCCGCTGCTTCTTCTTTGGTTTTACCTGCGGAAACATTGTCTACTTCTACCATTTTTTCTAGTAGGGCATGCTTCAACTCAACAATAATGGCTTTAGGATTCAGAACCTTTCCAGTTCTATTGGCCGGACACTGAACTTGGCATCTTCCACATTCAATACAAGAAAGACCATCCAAAAGGTTAGGCCAAGGAAAATCTTCAACTCGGTTCGATCCCCAAACTCCAGTCTCATCCTCCAAATTCATCTTAGATAGAGCGCCTTTAGGAGTATCCGTTGCGAAAAAATAGTTCACAGGAGCAAATATTAAATGCGCATGTTTCGAAGTTGGAACATACAACATGAATGCAAATACAGTTAGGATATGACCCCACCACATTACTTGAAATGCAATATCTGCTCGGTCATAATCAACCCCAATGGACTTCCAAAGACTTCCGAGACCCGCCGCAATAAAATCTGCATCTGCTACATTATATACGCTCGCTACAGATTTAGCACCTTCGCCAAGAATAGTGCTGATCATCAGAGTGGAAATCATTCCAATTACAATAGCAGAAGCTGGCGAATGAACATCTAGACCATGAGCCTTTTGTATCCATCGTCTCCAGGCAAAAAATCCCAATCCAATAAGAACAAGAATGGAAACAAAGTTTAAAATTGCTGTATACGTATGTTCCAGATCTTCCGAGATGAGCGATCCAATGAGAGTAAAAGAATAGGGATCATCCATTCCCCAACCAAAAATTCCCGCAACCATCTGGCTTGAAGTATGAATAAGATAGACGATAAATCCATAGAAAATAAAGGCATGCATGATTCCGCGAAGCGGTTCTTTGAAGTTTTTCTTTTGCAAGAGAACATTTTCGACAAAAGACTTAATTCTGAAGCCAAGATTGAGATTGGTTCTTGCATCCTCATTGAACCTCGCTTCTCTTGCACGGAACACAAGTCCAAGACGATAAACGATTGCGCGGACGAACACAAAATTGGCTACCGCGAATAAGATAATGAATAATACATGGAAAATAATTCTGGAAACTTCCATTGGTATGGGTACCCTTCTTTCTAATTTTACTGAGACCAGCGTAATTCAATGTACGATCGTGTCGATAAAATTATTTCCAGTCTAACTTAATACATGAACTTAGAGGATTTCAAATGCATATAAATAGTTTCCATTATGAGAAAGATTCTCAATCAGATCGTATCTTAATGGAGGCATCTGAAGGAAAAAGAATTTCCCCAGAAGAAGCACTTCTTCTCTATAAAGATGCAGATTATCTGAAAGTTATGTCTGTTGCTCGGGGATTAAGAGAAAAAATCCTAAGTCATGAATATGCAAGTTATACTATGTTTCGAGTAGTAAACTATACTAACTACTGTAATGTGGAATGTAGTTTTTGTTCTTTTATGGACGAAATCGGAAGTGGAAAAGGATACAATCTTAGTAAAGATGAGATCATCGAGAAAATGGATTATGCTGTGGATATGGGAGCAGATCAGATTTTTCTTCAAGGAGGAGTCAATCCAGATCTTCCTTATGAATATTACACAGGCGTTATCAAAGCTGTTCGAGCCAAATATCCGAATATGCATATACGAGCATTTTCACCCGTTGAAATTATAAACTTAGAAAAAATCACCGGCAAATCTCTAAAAGAAGTTTTAATTGAACTCAAAGAAATCGGTTTGGATTCTGTTCCCGGAGCCGGGGCTGAAATACTGACAGAGAGAATGCGCAATATTATCTCTCCTAAGAAAGCGAGTGCTGATGAATGGATTAGAGCGATGGAAACTTGTCATGAGAACGGACTTCCAGGAAGTGCAAATATTGTCATTGGATCGGAAGAAACTCCTGAAGAAATCATAGAACATCTCAGTCTGATTCGAAATCTTCAAGATCGCACAGGCGGATTTCTATCTTTTATTCCTTGGACTTTTCAACCACAGACTAAACGTTTCAAAATTCGGCATGTGCCAACTCATGAATATCTGAAAGTTTTAGGAATATCTAGAATCTTCTTGGATAATATATCGCATATTGAGACATCGGTCATGGTGCTTGGAAAAGGAGTCGGAGAGCTTGCTCTATTTGCTGGTGCGGATGATATATCAAGTGTTGTGATTGAAGAAAACGTACTAAGATCATTTGGTCTAAAAACAGAAAAGGAAGCAGTAAAATTTCTAAAGTCTGCCGGATTTGAACCTAAACGAAGAGATCTATTCTACAACTATGATCGTTACAAAGACTATGCTTTATAAAAAGTCCTTATCCAAGAAAACAACTTTGTTTCGAACTTCCATTTTGGCTTTGTACAGAGCTTCATCTATGCTATGATATAACACATCAAAATTCTTAACTTTATTGGGATCCACAAGAATCGCTCCAATACTTGCGGTGAATTTATGCGTAGATTCATTGTTGTAAACTTTCATAGGATAATTTTCAATTTCGGTTCGAATTTTCTCGGATAGAACAGCTAACTCTGATCTGGTGATTTTGCCCGTAATCAAACAAAATTCATCACCACCAATTCGTGCAGCTATATCCGTTTTATTTATATTCTTCAGAAATATCTCAGAAAATTGTAGGATGACTCTGTCGCCTTGAATATGTCCATATTTATCATTGATTTTTTTTAGGTAGTCCAAATCCAAAATAATCAAACCAAAATTGTAAGCATCACGTTTTGCTTCTTCGACGCGGATTGGAAAAGATTCCAATAAAAATCTTCTATTGTAGAGTGATGTTAGCGAGTCCTGGTGTGAAAGAATGCGGATTTTATCATTGGTAATCTTGAGATTTTTTAAAGTTCTCTTCAATCTTTCATTAGATCGAAAGTCTTCAAATCTCCAATAATTGATCATCGTATTGGCTACAAATCCGATAAAAGTGAGAAATAATGAATTTAGAACATTTTGATTCACGACCTGGGAACTGATTCCAAATTCGGTACTAATATTCGTAATCAATGGTATGAGAATAAAAATATATGCAAGTGATACGAGTCCGATTCGCATCGGTTCCATCCAGAGGATAATACTGCACGCAAGCAAAATCACACTCGATCCGATTAGATAGTAAAAATGATTGCCTGGATCAAATTGGATCAATGGAACATGCAAAAACAATAGAATCAATAATAAACCCGAGAGATAATTTCCGAAATTTCGGTTGATAATGACCAATCTTTTTCGAAGAATTAGATAAGTGACCAGAGGAAGAATTATAAAGCAAAAACGAATGGCAACTACTTTATGCCTAATCATATCATCTAAGATATGACGATCTATCAAAAATATATTTACTAAACTGGAAATACTGAGTAAACTTGTAACGATTAATATTGAATCACGAATGTCTACGCTATTTGATCTTATAAAACCAGTTCGAAAGTATTGAAAAAATAGATACCGAAATCGATTCCAATACCTTTTGATTAAATACTGATTTTTACTCAATTTTTTCTAGCCTTCTAAAACCTTTAATACCAGGATTTAGACATTTAAGCAAGGTGGCAAGCCTTTCACAATGTAGTAACTCGTCTGTCTCTTTTACTCAAAACAATTGGAACTGGAATTCCATCTCCACCCAAACTTGTTACTTTTTTCTGATCAAGCGTAAACTGTATTCCGCGAATTGAGGATATTCCAATCAAAGAAAAAGCGATCTGATCCATTCGATCTTTTAAAATTTCAGGACCTGCACCATATTCAAAACTTCCACCAAGATCAATTTTTAAAATTCCATTTTCCAATTTATACGATTTCGCATAACTAAAATTTGTGGGCAAAGCATTCAGAACGCCTTTTTCTTTTTCTTCAGCTGATGGACCTTTTTTTAACTCCGACAAAGTAAACTCAATTGGATCAGCTCCTTTGGGAAGTTTGCGTGGAACTTTCACCAATCTCGATTCAGCTTTATTATCGGATCCAAAGAATTTGATAAAATATATATTCACATGAGAACTTGCAACCGCAGATGAGTCGTCTATTACTGGAATTTCGTCTTCTTCTACAAGCGCATTCAATTCCTTTACCGCTACATCTTCATCATCCCAGATTGGCTTATAATCGGTCTCTTCAATAGGGATTGGTTTTGGAATTTCTTGATTAGGAATTTCATCCAATGTATTCTTGGATTTTCCTAAATTCCTAAATTCCGAGAATCCTTTTGTCCAATCCTTACCCAAAGAAAAATTATCTTGTGCCTGATTCACAACTTGAGAAGGGTCCAGATGCTGGATTTTTGGTGTCATAGACTTCTCAAGTAATACGAGCACGAAAAGAATACCTGATAACAGGTAGACTAATGATTTAGATTTATCTGGCTGGTTAGGAGGACCCACACTAAATGTATCGGATCGTTTCTATTTTTGAGAAAGTACGATTTTTTTTAAATCACTAGGAGTTTTTAAAGCAAAATCGTAACTTGGAATCTCGTTGGGTTCCGCATGCCCGTATTCACAGAAAGCAAATGGGGTTAAGGCAACCTGAGCTGCTTCCCAATCTGAATGCCTGTCTCCGACCATTAGTATTTGTTTTGATTCCAAATTATAGACATCCAAATAATGCAACAGTATATCGCCTTTCACTTTACGTTGTTCATTGTCGAGCACGACGATTGGCAAGAAGTATTGCAAAACATCCAATTTTCTCAAAATGGCTTCAACATAGGCATAGCGTCCATTCGAACATGCAGCTATTCGAAATCCTTGATTGTGTAGCTCAGAAATCGTCTCAGCGATTCCATCATAAAATTTACCACGTCCAGAAAGTATTTTTTCAACAAGCAATGACAAAACACGATCAGAAATTTGGTCTCTTCCTTGCTCATGTAGATCTGGAAGCAGGTTTCTAAAAATCGTTTTAACGGGTTTTCCAATCTCAGCCATTATCCGTTCATGAGATGGCAATTGGATATTTTCTCCAGACTTTTGCGAGTATTCCGAAACAGAATCTAAGTAAGTTTCGAGAATAATGTCTTCCGATGAGAAAACAGTGCCATCAATATCTAGTGCAAGAATTTCAAATCTCATTGATATACAGGATTTTGCATTTGTCGAATTTCAGCACTGAAAAAACCTTATTCTATGCTGGATAATAAGGAAGAAAAATCAAGGATTCAAACGAATCGAGATAAACTCGCTTCCATTTCTGAAAATTCAAATTATCAATTCCAGCTAAAGAATCGAATAGGATCGAGCGATCTAAAAAATTATTTTCTGCTTACTGAATCGGAAGAAAAAGGAATCAAAGAAACTATTCGGCTCAATGTGAGTTCAACTCCTTATTATATCCTACTATCTGATCCATTTGATCCGAATTGTCCGATCAGAAGAATGATCGTTCCAACAGAAACAGAAATTTTTATATCTCAAGAAGAATCAGCTGATCCTCTGAATGAGGAAGATTTATCTCCAGTTCCTGGTCTCACTTGTATGTATCCTGATCGAGCATTGCTTTTTGCAAATCATGAATGCAGTGTGTATTGCAGACATTGTATGCGCGGAAGAAAAGTGTCAGATAATAAAGAGCGCATGGATCACGAAGCATTATCGAAATGCTTTGATTATTTGAGAAGCCATCCAGAAATTACCGATGTAGTTGTGTCAGGTGGAGATCCTTTAAATCTCTCTGATTCAAAAATAGATTGGATATTAGGTGAACTGGAATCTATTGAATCAGTTCAGATCTGTAGATTAGGAACAAGAAATCCTGTAACAAATCCAATGAGAATCACCAAAGAACTATGTGAAATTATTGAAAAACGAAATTCCGATCAATTGTCAATTTTTTGTAATACTCAATTCAACCATCCGAAAGAATGCACAAAGGATGCAGAAGACGCAATTCTAAGAATATTGAAAGCTGGCGTGAGCGTTGGTAATCAAACCGTAATTTTGAAAGGTATCAATGATTCCGGGGAAGTTATGCTGGAATTGCATAAAAAACTTTTAAAAATGAGAGTGAGAGCCTATTATATGTATGATCCAGAAATTCTGCCTGGTTCAAGGGGTTTTCGCACACCATTACATAAAGGAATTGAGATCATTGAATATATGCGTGGCAAAATCAGTGGAATGGGAATTCCTCATTTTGTAAATGATCTACCTGGCGGTGGAGGCAAAATCACACTCTCACCCAATTGGTATCTCGGTTACCATAAAGAATCCAAACGCCATCTTTTTCGTTCCGCAGCTCACGGAACATACCATTTATCTCCTGAACCTTTGGATTCTGAATATGAAAATTCATACCAAGAAGTTGATATCAGATTATGGAATGAAGTCTCGCCAACTGCAAGACATGTAAATAGTAAAAGCAAAAATAAATGAATCCAAACAAATCAAACGATTCCCAAATTCAATGCCTGCTAGCCTGTGATATCTATCCTAAGGATAACAAGGAATCTAAGAATATTGGAACTCAGGAGTGGGAAAGTATTGAGAGCATTGAATATCTTTCTTCTACGATAGAAAAACTGGGATATCAATCTTATATCATTGATTCACCAAAAAATCTGATTCATAGACTGAATCATATAAATTTGAATCAAAGAAATAAAACAATTATATGGAACCTAGTTGAAGGTTACCAAAGTAGAAACCGCGAGAGCTACATTCCATCTATAGCAGAATACCTAGGTATCTGTCATACGGGAAGTGATTCCTATGCGCAGGCAATTTGCCTAGATAAATCATTGACAAAACAAAAAGCTCAAGCGATTGGAATTCCAATCGCTGAAGAATTAGGAATTCTTACACTTTCTTCCCAAGGATCGGAAATAGATAGGATCATTGAATCAGGAAAACTTTGGAACGGAAAGGGCAACGATCAAAATTTTAAAACATGGTTTGCTAAACCCAACGGCGAAGGTTCAGGTTTGGGTGTTGGCCAAGAGAGCATTATCAAGCAAGTTTCAGATTTGAAATTCTACATCAAAAAGTATTCTGAATCATTCCGAGAAATTTTGATCGAAGAATATCTCGAAGGCAATGAGTATAGCGTTGCTATGCTTGAGACAAGCTTTGGTAAATGGGAAATTTGTTCTGCTTTGATCCAATATCCCGATGTAGTTTATGGTGAAGAAGTGAAAAGAAAGGATTGCATGCCAGAAACTTTTCTGTTGGAGTTTGATAAATCAAAGAAAAAAGCCATCGAGCAAATGAGTCTAGAATTTGTTATGGCAATGGGCATAGAAGGATACGCAAGGCTTGATTTTCGTGATGACCATGCGGGCAATGTAAAATTTCTTGAAGCAAACATCACTCCAGGACTTTCTAAATTTTATAGCCTTTTGCCTAAAATGTTTGAATCATCTCTTTTAAATTATGAATCAATCATACAAAATATAATCACCACTGCGCTAGAGAACTTTTCAAGAAAGCCAAGGTACAATTATGGAAAACACCATCACAATAACTAACAAATTGATCGATCAAGTAAAAGGGCATTCCATATTAAAAAATGAATGGTTGAGATCTAGGCAAGATTCAATTTCTTTGTTCGATATGAAATTATGGCTGAGCCAAGAATATTTGGTTTCCATTGCCTTCGTAAACTGGTTTCTTATTGCTGCGACGAAAACGAACGATCAGTCCGCAAAAATAATCTTGGTTCAAAATATCTGGGAAGAGTTAGGGGAAGGCGATCTAAATAATACTCACGTTAGAATCCTAGATGATTTTCTCAATGAATTGGGATTGACTTTTGATCTGAGAACCCAACTAGAAGAAACCAAAGCCTACTTATATAGAATGGAAGAAATTGTAAATTATTCATTTTTTCATGCTTTGGGCGCTTTGGGTCCAGCCAATGAGTATTTGCTAAAGCTCGAATATTTTGAGATGAGTCGGATCTATGATATTCTCAAACGAAATATTTATGAATCAAAGAATGTGATTTTACCAGAACCAAAATTTTTTCAAGTAAACCTAGATGCAGATGAAGGGCATTCAAAAAGACTATTTGATTTGATAGAAAAAATGGCTGTCGATCACGAAAAAAGAAAATTCGTGGAAGAGGGCAATCAATGGGCATTGGATGCTCGAGAAATTTTTTACAAGGGATTACTCACGATTTCGAATTGATTTCAATAAATACATAACACCCATACCAATGAATGGGACAAGTGGAAGATAAAGAATCCAAAAAAAATATTTATATATCTTCAAAGACTGAGAAAGTTTTCGAACTGCAAAAAAACCGGGATATCGTTTTGAATTTTTGATAAACTGTACATTGCCCTCGCATAAATCTTTATTTAGATTTGGATGAATCTTTGCGAGTTCCAAATCATCCAGATTACGAAAAGATCGAAATTCAACTTGCTTATCCTCACAGCGTATTTCTAGACTTGACGCAAGTCCTGTACAAAACTCACAATTTCCATCATAGAGAAAAAGATGTTTCATGAAATAGATACCAAATCTTCTGGGAGATTTTCTAGATAGTGAATGATTTCAGATATTCTCTCAGGTTTTTCTCCGATCCAATAATACACCCAATCTCCAGTTTTATGCAATCCATCCGCTTCCTTAGCATACCACTTTGTTATAGAATTGTATTTTTTAGCTCTCCAAAAAAAGTTAGGATAGATTTCGCGCATTCTATCCCAAATATCACGACCTATACCCTCACCACGAGCGATCTCATCAACTGCAAATTTGGAAAGTAAAATTCCTATCGGTGTTGCAACCATCAATGCACAAGCTTTGTATTCAGATTCTAAAATGATCTTCACAATTTTTTGATCAAAAAAATTGGGTTTAATTGCCTTTCGAAAAGACGCCTCAACCAAATTTTTGAGTTTCGGCATTTCTACTTGATCTAAACTATCTAAAATATGAATCTGACTTCCTCGCTTAACTAATGTTCCACTACCTTTTACAGTAAATAATTCTTTTAGTAAAAGGGCTGGTGAAGTTATAGATACCGTGAATTTTAATTTATTGTTTAATAGAAATATATCTTTTATAAAAGTTAATAACTTTGAATCATTTTTTCCTAAGCCTGAATCATGGATTAGTTTATCAAAATCTCTTTGAAGACTAATAATAGAATAGTTGCCCGCATCATTTCTCTTTCTTATTCCTGAATTAGAATTGAGAATAATTAATTTATTGGATTCGAGAATTCTCAAAACCTCACTAATCTTTTCAAATCCATTAGTTTCATCTTCTTCATTAAGAATTATCGGAATTTTGTGATCGGATATGCATTGAACAACTTTTGATTTTAAATCGCCAGACATCCGAATCAATTGCATTGGTACAAATTTCTCTGTATTCTTATGTTCTGAATCAGTTATGCCTTGATATAAAAAAGTTTTAATATAACTTGGAATTGACGAATGTAAGTAGACAACTGGATACAATTCTAGGCTATGCAATACTTTTAAATCATATAGTAAAAGATTCCAAGATTCATAAATCGATTCAGCTGTCGGGTAAACTAGTCCAAATTTCCAAGGTTCTAAAGATCGAAAAAATTCTAAATACCGAACACCATCTGTTCTCTCTTCTGTAACTTCAAGAAGTTTGGTTATTATTTCTCGGGTTTCCATTCGATCGTGTATCTAACCATTTTTGATTTTATTTGCGAATTTTTTAGACCCATCTCTGCATCTTTTTTTAGTTTTAAATAACCCAATAATGATGAATCACCTGTAATTAAACAGAGTTTTGTATTAGGAAAGGAATCCTTAAGAGTACGTCCTATAAAAGAATAGACCTCGCTTGCTTCTTCTCTTGTGCCCATTCTTTTGCCAAATGGGGGATCTGTTACAATCCAGATCGGTTCTTCTTTAGGATTCTTGCGATCCAAAATATGATTGAGATCATTGAGATCACCATATTCAAAATGAATCAGATCTAAGACACCAGCTTTTTTGGCATCTGTTTTTGCTTGTCTCAATGCATCTTCAGATAAATCCAATCCGATTAAAACGGGAAAGTTAGAGCTTTGCATTAGATCTTCAGATTCGATTTTCTGTTTTGGTCGATCAGTATCATTATTCAATAATTTAGATCCAGAATTCGATTTGGATTTTAAATCTAGATCATCAATTTCGTTTGGAAATAAATTTTTGAATACATAGGATTTCTTAAGTCGGTCTAGATTTCTCGCTTTTCCATTTTTGATATGCAGAGCAGCTTCAATAAGAATTGTCCCTTGCCCACAAAATGGATCAATCAATGGAGATTTTTTATCCCATTCCGAGAAATTCAGAATCGCAGAAGCTAGATTTTCCCTGAGCGTTGCATCGCCAACCGATCCTTTGTATCCTCGTTTGGTCAGACTCAACGGATCTAACAAAATTTCAACTTTCGCATGATCCATGTAAGATCTTAGTAAGATTCCTAAATCAGCATCATCTCTCTGGACATCAGGAATGGGTTTCTCGATTTTTCTAAATCGATCCAGTATTCCATCTTTCAGACGATACATCGCAAAACGTGAATCGGGAAGGCAATCTTTTGTTTTAGAATCAAGTCGAAAACTAACTCTTGGTCCTAGGAAATCTTCCCAAGGGAAAGATATAGTTTCATTATAAAGATCATCATAATCGCGAATTTTCCAATCGGCGATTGTAAAACCGATCCTTGAACTCACTTCTGTGGAAATAAAAAATTGAAAAAGTTGATGAGCTTTTCCTTTGAAAAAAACTCCACCTCGATTCTGAGATGTAATCTTGAGGTTATGAGATTGAATTTCTGCAACCAAAAGGTTAGCAAGTCCATCACTGCAGGCAGCATGGAATTCTAACTCTTCTGGTCGAAAAAATTGAAATTTACTCGCCGAGTTTTTCTGCGAGGAATCGTTCGATTCCAATATCTGAGATGATGGATTGTTGGGTTTCGATCCAGTCGATATGCTCTTCCTCGGATACGAGGATTTTTTCGAGAAGTTCACGAGTTCCATTGTCATGAGAGGCTACGCAAATGTCTATTCCCTTATTCAATCGATCCACTGCAGCATATTCCAATGACAAATCATGTTCCAAAATCTCAGGAAAGTTTTTTCCAACTTTGATAACCATATATTTCTGAAGATCAGGAACGCCATTTAAATAGAGAATTCTATCTATAATTGCATCTGCATGCTTCATTTCCTCGATAGACTCATGCTTCAAAAAATCAGCAATTTTTAGATAACCCCAATTTTTACATAACTTTGCATGAATAAAATATTGATTGATTGCTGTAAGCTCTGCGCATAAAACATCTGCGAGAACAGTTAATACCTCTTGTTTTCCTTTCATAAAAACCCTCCGACTTCATGGTAAATTGTTTTCTCAAGACATGCAATCTATTTTATTGGAATTATGCCTGAGGTATACATCCATGCTCCAAAAATGAGTCAATTTGGTAAGCATTCAACAACTGTACTTGAACTGAGTCTCAATACTGCAAAAAAATCTCTCAGTGAATTCCAAAATCATAAAATCGAATTTCTAATTTTCACATCCTTCTGTCCGGAAAATTACACTGGAGAATACCATATCCCGAATCGAATTGCCGAAGGTCTTGGATTAACAGAAATATTCTGCTTAAGATCGGAGACGGCTTCAAGTAGTGGAGCAAGTGCATTTCATCTAGCATGCAATCTAATCGAATCGGGAAGGTTTGAATCTGGGATGGTTGTTGCAACGGAAATCATGTCTAAGCTTGATCGGGAGGCAAATAATTTATTGCTTGGAAAAGTTCTATCACCGAAACAAATTTCCCTCGGAATGTCGATGGCACAAGGTGGTGCATTAGTAGCAAATCGATATATGCATGAATTCGGATATACCAAAAAAGATCTATTCGCGCTGTCGAAAAAATTACATGATAATGGTTGCCATAATCCAAATGCACAAATTCAAAAAAATATTTCATGGGAAAACTATTCAAAATCTCCTATGATTGCTTCCCCTCTATGTCTATATGATATTTCACCTCTATCTGATGGATCTGTTTCATTAATTGTTTCCAAGAATAAAAGCAAAGTAAAAGTTAGAGGGCTTGGATATGGAACAGCTGCTGTCGATTCATCAATTATCAATAATTCTTTTCCTGCTTCCAATTTAGCATTTGATAAAGCATACAAAGATGCAAAACTAAATCCAAAAGATATTAGAGTCGCTGAACTACATGATGCTTTTACAATATTTGAAATAATCGGAATGGAAGATAGCGGGATGTTTGAAAAAGGAAAAGGACTTAAATCAGTTGTAAACGGAGAAACCCATCCGGACAATCGACTTCCGATCAATCCGTCCGGTGGCTTAAAATCTAGAGGTCATCCCGTAGGTGCATCTGGACTCGCTCAAATAGCTGAAATTATACGATTCTGGAATAAACGTCCAGAATTAAATATTGGATTAACTCATTCCATAGGTGGACTTGCAACAAATAACTTTGTTACCATTTTGGAACATTTATCATGAAACAAGCATATCAAAATATACTTATAATACAAACTGCCTTTTTGGGTGATCTAATTCTGACGACTCCCTTCGTTCACCAGGTGAAGAAGCTGTATCCCAATTCGAAGATAACCATTGTGGTTAATCAAGGAACCGCAAGTGTATTAGAAGGTAATCCAGATTTGGATCAAATACTTCAGCTCGATAAGAAAAGAGCAAAGAAAAGTGTAAGCTACTTTGTAAGATTTGCTTATGAACTCAGGAAAAAGAAATTTGATTTAGTATTGAGTCCACATTTTTCCTTTCGATCAAGTCTGCTGTCCTGGTTAACCAAAGCAAAAGTTAGAATTGGCTACAAACAGGCAGGTTTTTCTTTTCTATATACAAAAAAGGTGAACCGTCCGCTGCAAGGAATGCATGAAGTGGATAAATTATTTTCTTTGATTTATGATAATACAATTGAATTCCCAAAAGGACGGGAGAGAAGACCTTATCTATATCCTAAGTCCGAAGATATAAACTTCGTCAATAGTTTATTATCCAAAGATATACAGGATTTTATTCTCATTTCGCCATCTTCTCTTTGGGAGACAAAAAGATATCCTTCTTCTGGATTCATAGAACTCAGCAAAATCATTTTGGAAAGAACCAATCTGGCAATTGTGCTAAGTGGATCTCCAAGTGATTTAGAATTAACTAATTCAATTTACGAATCTGTCATCGAATCAAAACCGAAATGGAAAGAAAGACTTCTGAATCTGGCTTGCAAAACAAATCTAATTCAACTTGCTGGATTGATTTCAAAAAGTAAAATTATTGTATCTAATGATTCGTCTCCAATTCATTATGCCTCAGCATTTAATATTCCTACATTGATGATTTATGGTGCAACGATTCCTGAATTTGGATATTCAACCTTAGTCGAAAATCAGGAAATAGCGGAGATAACTGGACTTGATTGCAGACCTTGTGGCATTCACGGAGGACGAATCTGTCCCGAAAAACATTTTAGATGTATGCTAGATCAAGATCCAAAAACCCTCTTTTCGAAAATTGAAAATATTCTAAATAGAATCTACAATAAAAGTGAGAAATTATGAAAGAAATAGACTATTCTGTTTTCCAACAAAGAATTAAAAAAGTTCAATCAAAACTCGAGTCCGATGATTTACTTATTTTATTTGCAGCTTCTCATAAAATTAGAAATCGAGATGTTGAATATAAATTCAGACAAGATTCAGACTTTTACTATCTAACTGGAATCGAAGAACATGATTCAATACTCGTTTTAAGCAAAAACTATTCATGTATGTTCTGTCTTCCGAAGAATAAGGACGAGGAAATTTGGACAGGGATACGCTTAGGTAGAGCAAAAATAAAAAAATACCTTAATTTAGATGAGGCTTTCGATATTAGTGAATGGGAGAAAACCTTACCCAATTTATTAAGCAATAAAATTAGATTATTCTATTTCTTTGGTAAGAACAGCATTCGTGATACAGAAATTATTCAAGCCGTAGAAAAAGTTTCTTCTCGTTCAAGAGATGGCAAATTTGGTCCAGAAAAAATTGAGCAGCCGAGTTTCTTACACGAGATGAGATTGATCAAGACACAAGAAGAAATCCAAATCCTTAAAGAAGCAGCGAGAATTACTTTTCTCGGACATAGTCAGCTTTTCAATGAAGCAAAGGCTGGAATGATGGAATATGAATTGGAAGGAATTCTTGAGAAAGCATATCTCTCCGAAGGAGCTTGGGGTGGGGGATATGGACATATTGTAGCTAGCGGTAAAAATGCATGCATATTACATTATGTATCCAACAATGCAATGCTGAAAAATGGTGATATTGTGTTAGTTGATAGCGGAGCAGAAATCAAAAACTATACTGCGGACGTTACCCGTTGTTTTCCTGTTAGCAATAAATTCTCGGATGCACAAGCACATATTTACCAACTTGTTCTAGCAGCGCAGAAAAATGCAATCTCTATGGTTCAATCTGGGCGTCCATTTTACGATATTCAAAATGTAACGATTCGGTTTTTTGTCGATTGTCTAATTGATCTAGGTATATTAGAAGGATCCATTGATAAGAATATTGAATCGGGCGAATACAAACGATTCTACATGCATAAAATCGGCCATTATCTAGGAATGGATGTTCATGATGTGGGTAAATACTATATCCAAGGCAAAAATCGAGCGTTGGTTGATGGAATGATAGTCACAATTGAACCAGGTCTGTATTTTGATCCAGATGATAAAACTATACCGAAAGAGTTCAGGGGAATTGGAATTCGAATTGAAGATGATATTTTGGTATCTGGTAAGAAGCCAATCAATCTAACTGAAGCGATACCAAAAGAATTATCTGATATCGAAGAGATTAGAGCCTTCGCTAATTCTTAAGATAATTCCAAATTGCTTTCTTTAATATAGAAAGGCCATAGATCATTGCATCCTCATCAAAATCGAAAAAGCTGCTATGATGAGAATGTGTAAACCCTTTGCTTGGATTCCTCGAACCAACAAAAAAATAACAACCTGGTACCTTCATAAGAAATGCAGAAAAATCCTCTCCACCCATTGTTCTTGTATTTTCTTCTGTAAGGGAATCTTCACCTAATACCTCTATTACGGACTTGCGAACAAGATCAGCCATGTTCGAATCATTGATTGTAGGTTTATCAATTCTTGTATAAGTCCATTCAATCTCAGCACCAAAACCGGAAGCAATATTTCTTACCAATTTTTCTATTTTTTCTGGAACGGACTCATATACAGATTTAGAGAAAGTTCGAACAGTTCCTGTTAAAGTTGCCGTTTCTGGAATCACGTTAAAAGCATTACCACTATGGAAAGAACCGACAGTGACAACGCAAGAGTCCAACGGATCAGTATTTCTAGATACAATTGTCTGAAGTGCAGTAACTATATGAGATCCTACAACGATCGGGTCAACTGTATGTTGAGGCATAGCGCCGTGGCCACTGATTCCTTTGATCTTGATTTCAAATTGATCAACCGAAGCCATCATAGTTCCATTGACCACTCCGACTCGACCGATATCTATATGATTCCAAACATGTAGAGCAAGACAGGCATCCACATTGTATTTTTCTAATATTCCTGCCTCAATCATTCGATCCGCACCACTTCCGCCTTCTTCAGCAGGTTGGAAAACTAACAAAACACGACCTTGTGGAATTATAGATTTCAAATCTTCATGTAAGTCCGATGCTAAACCCATGAGGATAGAAGTATGTCCATCATGACCGCAGGCATGCATAATTCCTTCATGGGTTGATTTATAATATACATTATTCTCTTCAAAAATGGGAAGTGCGTCCATGTCAGCACGAACCAGTAGGGTCTTGCCTGGTTTTCCTGAATCAATCAAACAAACGATGCCAGTCTCAGCAATACCACCTTCATAAGTAAAATTTAAAGTAGTTAAGTGTTTTTCAACAAACTTTGCAGTCTGGACTTCTTCGTATTTTAATTCCGGATGCTTGTGAATGGTTCGTCGATTCGATACCATTTCCTGATATCTCTGATCGGATACTAAATTAGATAACATGTCATTTAGACTCATCAAAAAGGGAACCGGAACTTGGCATACCCGCCTTTACAGCTTCCTTTTCCACTTCAGCTAAAATTCTATAGATATCCACTCCATATTTTTCAAATATGAAATTTTTTGCTAAATCATATCGTAAAAGGTTGATATTATAATTGATTTTTGCCTGAGTTACAGCAAGTTCTGTTTGAACCAATGCATCAAGTGCAGTTTTAACAACGACTGCATTGTATCTACCTTGTCTAAATCTTGACAAAAGGCCGTTATAGTATTTTTGATTTTCAACTTGCGTTTGCTTGGTCTCTTGTAGAACTGCGTAGGATGATTGAATATTATTCCATCTATCTTTTAACTCATCTCGAATTCCGTCGCGAAGTTGCTTCTCGGCAATATCCAAATCGGCGATATCCACTTCTGCTGCACGAATTTCTGCTTTTGTTTCTTCATTCCATAGAGGATAATCAATCTTCATTTCTGCATACAATTGAGGAAATAAAAATGCATAGGCTGACTGATTGGGATTTGACCAGTTGTATTGAGGACCCAATACCGACTGAGCTATACTGCCATATGTGAGGCTTGCTTTCACAGATGGTTTTTCTTCTTCTTCGGCATTGGCGAGCCCCAATTTCGCCATTTCTTTGGATCGTCTAATGGTAATTAAATCAAGCCTATTACTATAAGCATAGTCAATGTCCTTTTCTAGGTTCACTTTAGCTGGAGGTTTCTCGTTCAGATCCGTTAAACCAGAAATTGATGAGTTAGTATCCACATTGAGAATTCGTACAAGATCTCTTTCTTTTTGTAATCTCTCAATTTTCGCTTTTTCCAGAATGGATTCAGTTTTACTCAAAACTGAATTCCATTGATTGACTTCAAAATTTTCGGACAAGCCCAAGCCTTGTTTACGAATCGTTAAGCTACGAATCTCTTGTGTATTCTTAAGTAAATTTTCATAAGTTGTAACTTGTGAGTCGTAGATCGATAGGGACCAATAGTCAATTAGTACACTCACAACAAGCTGAGTCAAAATATTGATCATCTCGTCTCTTTTCAATTTTGTTTGATTGCGTAGAATCTTTTTTGTATTCTCTTCTGACTGTCCAAAAGAGTATTTTAATAATTCTTGAGAGAGTGTAAAACTCAAACCTCCTGTATAAAGGGGAGGGATTGCTAGAATGCTAAAACTACTAGGAGTATTGTTACCTTCAAATGCAGATGAGTCGAAGCGTTGTGTATATCCTTCTACTTTGAAATAAGTTCCTTGAGCAAACTGCTTTTCAATTCCTGCAGAAATTCTATCTTGGCTAATTTTCGTTCCTTGAAAAAGGTTTACATTGTTCTGAGGTAGTTGTTGCTTAAAAACTGTAACTCCACCAACTATTTTCCAAAT
Organism: Leptospira sp. GIMC2001; assembly: GCF_028462125.1. Classification (NCBI taxonomy): domain Bacteria; kingdom Pseudomonadati; phylum Spirochaetota; class Leptospiria; order Leptospirales; family Leptospiraceae; genus Leptospira; species Leptospira sp. GIMC2001. The sequence goes on from NZ_CP115468.1 coordinate 2,165,662, forward strand.
AAATTTGGATTCGTTTTTTAGTTCAGGACTATCCGCTTTTAAAATTTCAAATTTTGCATTTTGTACAGTTAAATTATTGGAAATTACATATTGTACTGCTTGATCAATCGTGAGATTTAACTTTTTTTGTTTAGTAAGCTCAGGAAGAATTAGCCCAGGATTTTCCAACTCATTAATCGCAGCTCTTCTTATCTGCTCATCAAATTCATCAGAATTCAAGTTTGAAGGAAGCGAAAGCAACAACGAAAACGACAGAATAGGAACCGCGAGTGATGCCTTTCGATTGTAAAAGAGGTTCATAAAATTCGGTTCAAAGCTTCCTGTTTGTCAATATGAAAACCATATCCGATAGTTCAAGAGAAAATGAATTTTTGTTCATTGAAACTTCAAGCTTATATTCGACCCTGGTCTAGAGTCAAAACTGAGAGAAAACACTATAAATGGAATACACCAATAGACTGATCCACGAAAAAAGTCCCTATTTGCTACAACATTCACATAACCCAGTGGATTGGTTTCCATGGGGTGATGAAGCCTTCACGAAAGCTAAAAATGAAGGCAAACTAATATTTCTTTCGATCGGTTACGCGACTTGCCACTGGTGTCATGTAATGGAAAGAGAGTCTTTTGAGAATGTTGAAACAGCAAAAATACTGAATGAAAATTTCGTATCAATCAAGTTAGATCGAGAGGAGAGGCCAGATGTGGATCGAATCTATATGGACGCAATTCATGCTCTCAATCAGCAAGGTGGATGGCCACTCAATATTTTCTTAACTCCCGACAAATTGCCACTTACTGGCGGAACTTACTTTCCGCCAAAGGCTCGGTATGGAATGAAAAGTTTCCCTGAAGTGCTGGAATCCGTGCAAGAATACTGGAAACAAAATAAAGATGAGATGTTGAATGCAGCCCAACAATTAACCGAATACCTGAATTCAGATCAAAATTCAGATTCAGAAAAATTAGAACTTCCAGAAAGGCTTGCGTTTGAGAATGCTTATGTACTCTTTGAGCAGTATTTTGATCCTGATTATTATGGATTTAAGACTAATAACCAAAATAAATTTCCACCTAGTATGGGCTTATCTTACCTTATGGCATTTGCTCAATGGATCAATGAACCTCATGCTCTAGAGATGGCAGAGCTTACTTTACAGGCAATGAAAAAAGGGGGCGTCTACGATCAGATAGGTGGTGGACTTTGCCGTTATTCTACGGATCATGAATGGCTTGTTCCTCATTTTGAAAAAATGCTTTATGACAATGCATTATTCTTACAGGCTTTAACAGAAGCTTGGCAGATAACAAAAAAAGATTTTTATAAAAAAGCTGCGCTCGATGTTATCGAATATATTGAAAGAGATTTACGAACTAAGGAAGGAGGAATAGCATCGGCCGAGGATGCTGACAGTGCAGGAGAAGAGGGTAGATTCTACATTTGGGATTCCAAAGAGATCAAAGCAATCCTTGAAGATGACTATCACTTATTTACAAAATTTTGGAATATTTCTGAACAAGGAAATTTCGATTCAAAGAATATTCTCAATGAAACTTTTCATTCAAAACCAAATCAAGATTCGGATAAAAATCCAGTGTTTGATACGAAAGAGTTTCAAGAAAAAATCAAAATCGTAAAAAATAAATTACTTGAAGTTCGTAATCTAAGAATTCGACCTCTACGAGATGATAAAGTATTAGCATCTTGGAATGCATTGTATATCCAATCATTAGCATATTCTGGAGCCGCTTTTCAAAACCAAGAATATATAAACCTGGCTTGTAAGACTTTTAATTTTATAGAAGAAAAATTGATCAATTGGGATCTGGGAATTCAGCGCAGATATAGGGATGGTGAAAGTAAATATTCCGGAACCCTCGTTGACTATGCCGAATTGGGTCTTGCGGCAATGAGTTTGTTTCGAGCAACGCAAGATATTCAATATATATCAAAATCAAAGAAAATCAGTGAATGGATTCTCAATAAATTTTCTTCTGACATCGGACCATTCTATGAAACTGAAAAAAATAATTCGGACCTTATTCGACGTTCCATAGACGGATTTGATTCTGTGGAGCCATCAGGGAATAGTGCGACCGTCCGTTTCTTTCTCGCGCTAGTGAGTCTAGGAATTAATACAGATATTCTTATGTTTCATTCTGAAAATATTTTTCGATATTTTTCTAAGGAACTATCTACTCAAGGAATCAGCTATGCTCATATGCTTAAAACTTATTTAGAATCAAGAGAACTCGCATCAGAAATTGTTGTCGTAGCCCAAGAAAAAAATTCCAATTATGATGAAGTGATTCAGTTTTTAAAAGAAGAGTTCCTTCCGGGTAAGATCATAGTTAGTTCAACCAGTTCGACATTTTCTGAAGACGTTAAGCTTATTCCGATTTTGGAAGGTAGAAAACCAACGTCCAATCTGGATATATATATCTGTCAGAATAGACGTTGTCTATTGCCAGTTCATAGCCTGGACGCTTTAAAAAAATCAATCCTCCAGAGATAGAAAATTTGCGTCACCCCATAATCTTTCTAAATCATAGTATGTACGAATGTCTGGTTCCATTATATGAACTAAAATATCACCGTAGTCCAATAGCAACCATCCTGATGAATCTTTACCGACGGCATTGGAAGGCAATTGATGATTTTGGATTCCTTTTCCTTTACGCAATGGCTTCATATACTTATCAATATCACGAGCAGCCGACCTAGCTTGCGTATTGGTCTTAGCTGTTGCAATTGCAAAATAGGTTAGATAAGAATTTACATCTTGCAAATCTAAAAATTGCATATCATCACATTTTTTCTCTACGAAAATTCGCTTTATTTCTTTTAATATTCCGATTACATCAGAATTTTTATTGCTTTGTTTTATCAAAATCTTCTCCCAAAACGACCGTTACATCTAAACCCAACTCTTTTCTAATTACAAAAAAACGATTCTTCTCACCCATAGCGGAATAGACTTTTTCGGAGAGTCTAGTATTTCCTGATCGATCGATCACAAAGGTTTCTTTGAAATCGGATTCCCATGCATTTTCTACGGAAAGAACTTTGATTCTTCTTTCACCAAGTAGTGACTTTGCTTTTTTAGCAAGTCCATTGATTGGAGTTCCGTTTAGGACTTCTGTCCTGCCACGTTCAGAATCTGCGAAGAATTCTGATAAGACATCTGCTTCGAATTTCTTATAAGCAATTTTTGCTGTATCAGATCTCACTTTTAGTAGTGATTCATCTTTATTAGGAACTCCAACTAGCTCACCTGGTAACTCAGAAATTCCAAATCCGATATCCTCTGATATCAGAAATTCAATCAAATTTGTAAATTCGTTTTCGTCTAAATTGGTTTGAATTAATGAATAGAGAAATGATATCCAAGGTTTTTTAATTGTCTCTTTTAACGATTGGACATAGAAAAAATAAGAAAGTATAGCACTCTCTTGACGTTCTAGCCTTGCAACATAGTCAAGAGCTTTCTTTGATGACAAGGCAGTAAGATAGTCGTATGCATCGGATCCATCTAAAGTATAAAATCCATTGGATGGGCGATTGTATCGATCCGTATTTAAAGCAGTTTTGGGCTCAAAAAATACAGGCAATCCACCACTAAAATCAATAATTTTCTTAAAATTTTTCTCATGAATCGTAACAGTATAATTAGGATTAAATCCTAAAATATCAGCGATTTCATTCTCTACAGTTTTTGGCGCACCTGATTTCAATTTTTCTAATGAGGTTTCTTCGGATTCAAAACTAGCAAGTGGATTCACAAAAAACAATGCCACTTTCTTTTCTTTGGGGAAAATTGTAATGAGAACGCTAAAAAAATAATCATCATCGTCACTCATTGCATGAACAAGGAAGGTAACTTTTCTCAATTGAGTGATTTGTTTGTCTAGCTTTAGATGTCCCATCTGCTTGGATACAAAAAGCACCAAAGAAAACAAAACGAGTGTTGCTGCGACCACTAAAATGATAAATTGGGTTCGATTTTTAATCATGATGACATTTCCTCTAATTGATTGATCGACATATTATAAACAGCTAATGTGTTCGCATGAATACTTTTTTTATTGGCAATCAGATCATTCATAGTAGTTCTAGATTTCATAAACATTCCAAATTCTAATGACATCAAGGATTTTTCAATCCAGAGTTGACGGTCCTCATGTTTTAATGCGTAGTCAGAACCAAGGAAATCAGCAACGTAGAGAATTTTTGCAAGAAATCCCATTGAATCTGATCCGAGAGTATGATAGGACACCGAATTTAGTATTTCATTATCTTCAATTCCCATTTCTCTTAGCTTATATTTTGCTGAGAACGCATGATAGGATTGCTTCGGTATCGATTCGGAATTGAATCCGTATTTTTGAAATAGATCTAAGTGATAATTGTCTGTTTTTTGTTTTGTAATATCATGAATCAGACCAGCGATTTCTGCTTTTTCTGGAAAAGGATAATTATGAGACAAAGCCAATTGCTTTGCAAAGTCAGAAACTCGCAGGCAATGGTTGAACCTTGTTTCAGTAACTTCACCCTTCATGATCCCTTGCCATTTTTTTATAACATTTTCATTGTATTTTAATGAATAGATATTCTTCATCTCTTCAAACACTGGCGGATAGATTCCATCTCCAGTTGGATACATTCGAAATTCACTGGAAGATACAATCCATAATGGATTATCCAATATCTCAAAATTCTCTTTAAACATTTTCACAGGGATTGGAACAGTCTGCGTGATTTCTGAATTCCTGCGAAACACAACGAAACGAGATATTTCTTTCAAAATAATCTCAATTGCTTTCCAGTTTTCTAGATCTTCCAATTGATCTTCACCAATCAGTAGATCTAAGGCGTATCCGGGATATAAACTCTTGGCTGCAAGAATGGTTTCATAACTATAACTGATATTTTCTTTGAGAATTTCGATATCCCAAATTTCGATTTTTTCTGGATTGATATCTTGGAAATTTATTTTCGATAATATCAATGATTCTTCTGGAAGGAATAATTTATTTTCTTTGAATGGGGATAGTCGATTCGGAACAATCAAAACCTTATGCGTTGAGGGAAATCTGTCTAAATAAAACTCTATTAATTTTCTATGTCCTAAATGTGGAGGATCAAAACTTCCTCCATATAAAGCAATTCTCTTAGACTCGGACATGACCATTTCCAGAAAGATAGGTTGTAGTTGTTGTTAGGTGCTCAAGTCCCATTGGACCTCGCACATGCAATTTGCCCGTACTAATTCCAACTTCGGCACCAAGTCCCAATTCTCCACCATCATGGAAACGAGAAGAGCAATTTACGAAAATTCCCGCAGAATCAATTTCTTTCTTAAATCGTTGGATATTCAAATAGTCTTTCGATAGAATAACTTCTGTATGTCCAGAAGTGTATTTATTTATGAATTGAATGGCTTCATCCAAATCATTAACCATCGCGCAAGACAGTCGAAGATCCAAGAATTCTTCTGAATAGATTTCCTCAGTCGCAAGTTTATTGCCAGGATAATCTTTCGCGAGCAATTCATCTAGATACAATTCCACATTAGAATTTTTTAAAGCTGAAATTACTTCTTTGGTATAAGGATATTTTTTGTGAATTATAAGATTTTCGAGTGCATTACATACTCCAGGTCTCTGAACTTTCGAGTTGATCACAATATCAATAGTATTTTGGAAATCGGCAGATTCATCAATGAATAGATTTACTACTCCTTTGTCATGCTTCACAACAGGAATACTGGATAGCTCGACTACAGTTTTTATCAAACCTTCACCACCACGAGGTACAACTATATCAATAAACTTATCTAGCTTAAGCAAGGGAGCCATTACTTCTCGATCTGTTTCTTCCACAAATACTACAGCGTCTGCTGGAAGATGATTATTCGCTAAAACATCTGAGAAAATTTTTGCAAGAATTGTATTGGAATGAACTGCTTCCTTGCCACCTCGCAAAATACAAACATTACCCGATTTAAAAGAAAGAGCAGCAACATCAATGGTAACATTGGGTCTAGATTCGAAGATCACAAGCAATACACCGATTGGAACCTTTTCTGTCACCAACTCAAGACCATTTGGTAAATTCACTCCGCGTACAACCTGTCCGATTGGATCTTGCAAGTTAGCAATCTCTCGAACAGAATCAGCGATTCCTGCAATTCTTTTTTCATTCAGCAGAAGACGATCGGTCAACGCTGAACTGAGTTTTTTTATTTTTGCATTCTCAATATCTTTCTCGTTCTCTGATACAATAAGCTTTGTGTTTGCTACCAAGGAATCAGCGAGTTCAATTAGAACTTTGTTTTTTACATTTGTAGTTAATGATTTAACAGATCGCTTTGCTTTGTATGCACGACTTGCAATCTGGTTTGTATAATCTGTCCAATCCTTCATGATTAAAAAAACCTCTCTATCCAATTTTTCTGATTTTGGCTCGTTTGTTCAAAATTCTCGGATGCTATGATAGTTCCTTTATTCGTTCCTTCAAAAAAATTTCGAACAGAATTAGGTTTAGTGCCATTCACAATTCCAGTGATGATTCCAAAATCCAAAAGTATTTTCGCTGCTTTCAATTTCGTTGTCATTCCGCCAGTTCCAGGTCCAGTTGGCCCATAGGCAAATTTCATATCATCATCTTCTACTTTATTCAAAAACGGAACTAATTTATCATCTCGAAGAAATCCATCTACGCCTGTTAGTATTAGCAATACATTAGCATTCAGAAGACTTGCAACCATTGCAGATAGAAAATCGTTGTCTCCAAGATTCAATTCATCAGTGGATATGGAATCATTTTCATTAACAATTGGAAGTATATTCCATTCTAATAATTTACGAAAAGTATTTTCTAAGTTTTTGTGACCCTCTTTGGTAACTATATCTCCCTTACCAAAAAGAATCTGGGCAATGGGTATATTCACTTGCGAAAAAAATCTTTCATACAAATTCATCAATTTGTTTTGGCCCAATGCAGCAAGAGCTTGCTTTTCAGCAAGACTTGGTTTATCTGCAAGTTTATGTTTAGTTGTGGAAGCTATCTCATCTACAAAAGTTTTATTGGATCCAATATCAGATTTATCTTCTCGAGATTGCTCTTTTTCCATTGTAGTCTTGCGTGAAGTGAAACTATGCTCACTTGTCTCAGAAAAAATGGTTTTGCCTTGGGCGATTGCTCCACTAGACACCAATATTACTTTTTTTCCTTTATCTCGTAAGCTTCGAATATCGCCCGCTAGATGGTAGAGAAAATCATTAACTGAATTCTTATCGCCAGAGACTCGAGCAGAACCTACTTTGATAACGATGATTTCTGCATTTTGTATTTTATGAAATATCTGATCGTTCATGATTTGTTTCAATTGGGAAAAATATTTGATCAATTCTATCTAACAATAATTCAATGTTTATATTTTTCTCAGCAGAGATCGGAACAATCTCCCCAAGTTGAGAATATTGATTCATAATTTCTTCAGTAAAATTAGGATCACTTTCCCATAAATCTACCTTATTCAAAACGATAAGAAATGGCTTTTCCATGATCAAAGGATCGTATGATTCCAATTCAGCGCGGAGTAGGGCGAGATCATGCTCAATTTCAAGCCTCGAGCCATCTAACAAAAATAAGATTCCTTTAACTCGTTCAATATGCTTTAAAAATGACAATCCTAAACCTAAGCCCCGACTGGCACCTTCAATGATTCCAGGAATATCAGCGATTGTATAACGAAAACTATCGGATTGCCGTTTCACAACTCCCAAATTGGGAATCAATGTTGTAAAACTATAGTTTGCAATTTTTGGTTGGGCTTCTGTAATTTTTGAGAGCAGGGTAGATTTTCCAGCATTTGGAAAACCCACAATACCTAAGTCTGCAAGTAATTTGAGAGTAAGTAAAACTTCTCTTTCTTCGCCTGGTTCACCTGGTTGAGCAAATTTGGGAGCTTGTAGCGTTGATGATTTGAAAAATGTATTTCCTTTACCGCCACGACCACCGCGTGCTATCACAAAATCCACTTCTTCTGTGAAATCGTAGATGCATTCCATAGTCACTTTGTCAATTACTTGAGTTCCGATCGGAACAAGTAGAACTAAATCTTCGCCATCTTTGCCATCACGCTTCTGTCCACGACCAAAATCGCCAACTTCCGCTGCATATGTTTTATCTGGTCTAAATTTATCTAGAGTCTGGATTGCTATTCGAGAGCGAAGGATGATGTTTCCGCCTTTTCCTCCGTCACCGCCGTCTGGTCCACCAAATTCAGCATATTTCTCGTGCCGAAAGTGGACAGAACCAGCACCACCGTGCCCAGCTTTTAAACTGATGGAAACTTCATCAATGAACTTAGACAGGTGGTAAAAATTCTGCCTGGTTAGGCGATTGCTGGATGAACAGAAACCTGCTGTCTCTTCTTATCCACATGTTCGAAGGCAACTACGCCATCAACGAGAGCAAACAATGTGTGGTCACGACCGACTCCAACATTTTTGCCAGGCTTCATTTTGGTTCCTCTTTGACGAACTAGGATATTTCCTGAGATCGCTTTTTGACCGCCATAGATCTTTACACCCAATCTTTTCGATTGAGAATCGCGACCGTTCTTAGATGAACCACCACCTTTTTTATGTGCCATGTTAAATCTCCTAATGTAAAGAAGTGCCTTTTATGACACCGCTCTCTTATCTTCTTCTATAAATTCTTCAATAATCCTAACCTGAATCTCTTCGCGATTCTCTGAGGCTAGTGCTTCCAGACCAATAATTGTCATCTGAAATGCTTGGTCAACCAAGATCGAAAGCTTTGGATTCCGAACTTCCGACAACTGGAAGCCGAGAACACCTTCTTGTTTTGCCATCGCAGTGACAGCTTTTTCTTTTTTCAAATATAGAAACATGGTCTGCACTAAAGTAGATACCGCAGCGCAAAGAACATTGGTTCCCTTAGAACCGGATGCCAAAGAAGCATGTCCTTGAGCTAGAAGTCCGGTAAAAAGTCCTTGTTTCTTAGTTATTAAAACTTCTATCAAGCTGGAACGATTGAAACTACCTGCAATTTTTGGAGATCTTGTCTATGTCCCCAAGCACGTTTGTAGTTCTTTCTCCTTTTGTATTTGAATCCACGAATCTTTTTACCTCGTAAATCTTCAACTACCTTCAATACAACTTTTGCACCTGCGAGCGGAGATGCACCAACATTTACTTTGTTACCATCAGCAACAAGAAGAACACTTGCGTTGAATTCTTCACCTGGGTTTTTCCCACTTTTCTCTGATAAGAAAACTTGGTCTTTTTCTACTTTGTATTGTTTGTTTCCGACTGAAATAATTGCGAACATATGAGAAATCCTTGAATCTATGCTAATTGTCCAGGTTTTCAGGACAGGCGCTGTAGTCAAGGTCAAATACCCATAGACAGGAAAAACACAAACAAATTTATGGTAATTAAATTATGGAAATTCGCAATATCGCAATCATTGCCCACGTCGACCACGGAAAAACTACACTTCTAGATGCAATTTTGAGACAGACTGGTTCTGTAAATGCAAAAGAAGATCGTGAAAGAATCATGGATTCTAATGACTTAGAACAAGAAAAAGGAATCACTATCCTTGCCAAGAACACATCGGTTATTTATAAAGATACTCGAATTAACGTTGTTGATACACCAGGTCACGCTGACTTCGGTGGAGAAGTAGAGCGAGTTTTGTCTATGACAGACTGTACTCTTCTTCTAATTGATGCATTCGACGGTCCAATGCCGCAGACTCGATTCGTTCTAGGAAAGTCTTTAGAACTAGGACATAAACCAATATTAGTAATCAATAAAGTAGATAGAGATGGCGCGCGTCCAGGATTCTCTGTAGATAAATCTTTTGATCTATTCAGTGATCTTGGTGCAAATGATGAACAGTTGGACTTTCCAATTATTTATGCTTCGGCAAAAGAAGGTTGGGCAGTTACCGATCTTAAAGATGCACCTGGTAAAGATATTTCTCCTCTATTGGATATGATCCTAAAGCATGTTCCAAAAATTGTACCAAAAGATGAAGAGCCTCTACAATTCCAAGTAACATCCCTGGGATACAACGATTATGTTGGTCGTATCGCTGTTGGTAAAATTTATGCTGGAAAAATCAAACGAGGAATGGATGTTACTATGTGCCGTACAAACGGTACAAACTCCAACTACAAAATCTCCAAAATCTTTGGCTTTCAAGGATTACAAAGAGTTGAGCAAGATGAAATGGGCTCAGGAGATATTGCAGCTATTGCCGGTATTCCAGATGTGTTTATCGGAGATACAGTTTGTGATTTAGGCAAACCTTTTCCACTTCCTGCAATCAAAGTTGAAGAACCAACTGTTTCGATGTTCTTTCTTGTAAACAATTCTCCATTTGCTGGTAAAGAAGGAAAATTTGTTACAACAAGTAAACTCAAAGAAAGATTGGAGCGTGAACTAGAAACCAACGTTGCCTTAAGACTCGAAGAAACAGAAGATAAAGATCGATTCAAAGTTCTCGGTCGAGGTGAGCTTCATCTATCCGTTCTCATTGAAACCATGAGAAGAGAAGGATATGAATTGAATGTATCCAGACCGGAAGTTATTATCAAAAAGAACGAGAATGGCGACAAGCTTGAACCATACGAAAATCTTGTTATGGACATACCAGATGCTTATAGCGGCACAATCATTGCAGAATTGAACCGAAGAAAAGGTGAAATGACTGTTATGGATGCACATGCTTCTGGAATGACTCGTGTTGAATACATCATTCCAACTCGTGGAATTATTGGATTTAGAGGGTTCTTTATCTCGGAGACTCGCGGTGAAGGGTCAATGTCGAGTCTATTTCTTCGCTACGATAAATTCAAAGGTGAAATGCCAGGACGCAAAAACGGTGCACTCATTTCCATGGACACAGGAGAAACTACAGCTTATGCATTGTGGAAAGCTCAAGAAAGAGGCGATCTTTTTCTTGGACCTCAAATCTCTGTCTATTCAGGAATGATCATTGGCGTTCATAGCCGTGAAAACGATCTTGAAGTGAACCCAGTTCGAGAAAAGAAGCTAACCAACGTGAGAGCATCTGGTTCCGATGAGGCAATCAGATTGGTTCCGCATAAGAAACTTTCATTAGAACAAGCGATAGAATTCTTGGATGACGATGAATTGCTCGAAGTCACACCTGCAAGCCTCAGGCTCAGAAAGAAACATTTAGATCCGAATATGAGAAAACGAAGCGGGAAATAATTCATTTCCCTTTTTGTAATTTCATAAAAATCTAATTCAAAAAAACAAAACCCCAAGAAGTTTGAAGCTTCTCGGGGTTTTTTGTTTAAACTAAGATTAACTAAATCCGCAGAAATTTTAAATTTACTAACGAAAAAATTAAAATCCGAAACTCTTCAATGCGTCTTTGGCACCACCTGGAATTTTACCTTCGAGTTCTTTACCAATTGCATCTTTAACAGCTTTAGTTGCTTGTCCTTTTAACAAATCAGTAAGTGAAGGCAATTGAATTGCTAGGGTTACTATTGGATTTTTGATATTTCCGCTGGATTGAAAAGGCAAAGCAATCCGATCACCTTGCAAGATATTTCCTAACAATTGCTTTTTGATTCCTTCCGAATCCACTCCTTTAGCAGAAGCTAGTGACTTGTTAATATCCTTAAGTGCTTTATCAGATTCATCTTTGGATGCTACGATATTTCCTCGAAGCAAGTGGCTATTGTCAGTGATCTGTATCCAAGATCCTTCCTCAATTTTCAAATCATAGTTAGTTGTAGGAAAAACTGGCGAATCTTTGAAGCTAACTCTTCCTTTAGAATAACCAACTTTGAAACTCACATCTTTTTTGAGTTCGGCTTTTTGACTGAGTTTATCCATTTTGATATTGGCAGATTTCAAAACAGGTAGAGAACCCGAGAGAGCATCAAAAGCAGCAAATCCATTGATAAAAGATTCTTCCTCTAAAGTAACAGAGTGAACGATTGCCGGATTGACCTCTCCTGATTTCATATCGAAAGGTGTGATTGTTCCATTCGAATTTAAAATAAATTTGGCAGATTCTTTTCTACCCGCACCTAATACAAGGATGTCAGAAGAAAATTGTAATTTCAAACTATTATGATTTTCTAAATCATCAGGAACAATATCCAGATCACTAATCACTAAATCTGTGCCACCCAATTGAATGATCTGCCCAGTTTTTTTCATAGTTACTTGAATATCACCATTTTTGATTCCAAGGCTTCCTACATTGAGAGATACGGGAACAGTTTTAATTGAAAAGGGTTCCTTGGATGTATTGGATGCTTCACTGCGCTTTGCTTCTTCTTCGGCTTCTTTTCTCTTTGCCAATGCTTCAGGAGTGAGAGATGGGTTTGGTTCACCATCCACTGTTACAGGAGGAAGAAAAAGTGAGGAGAGGTTATTCGATCCATTTTCAAAAAGTACTAAATCGATTTTTGGTTCGATAAGAAGTAGCTTATCCAATCGGAATTCTTTTTTTAGAATAGCTCCAAAACTAAGACCAAGCTCCACTTTCCCTAAAGATAGAACTGCATTCTGAAGTTCTTTTCTCTCAGAAAGAGGCTGCCCACTATCAGCAACAGAATCCCTTTTCGCGAATTGGATTCCTTCAATTTCGACAGAGGAAAGCGCTGAAAATAGACTTATATTTACTTTATCAACACTAGCTCGAACATTGATTGAAGATTCAATTTGCTTGGTAAGAAATTCTGGGGTTAAAAATGAACTAAGTAATAAAAGTCCGATAACTGAAGTAACAATTAGGACTAGAAAAAAACCACCGATTCCAATTCCGACTTTCTTTAACATTATATGGTTCCTATAAATTAATTTCCATTTATTATAAATATTGGAAATCAAAGTCAATAGAAATTTATTTTAAAAATGTTTAAAAGCGAATCGAACTCAATATTTTCGTGAGTGTGATATACATCGAGTCCGTAATTTTTCCATCTGTATTAAAAGTAGCAAGGATCAATCGTTTTCCATTTGAAATCGAATATACACACCAATGTCTATCGTCTTTCATGAACTCGCATGATACGATTTGTGTACCTTGTTTGTTTTGAAATCTGGCAACTAAATCTTCATTGTACTCAATTTCTTGTATCTTCAAATAATTGATGAGTTCCTGCTCTGAGTCGGCTTCTTTTTCCTTATGTTCAAGGGAATTGATCTGTAAGACTCCAGAGTCTTCCGGATCAAAGAAAGCAGGAATTCCTTCAACTACAAGAATTTCCCAATTTGCAGGATACTCGAATCGAAACCATTTCTGCGGAGATTCAAATGTTTTGAAATTCATAGAGTAAAAAACACCTTTTCTGACTAGCGATGACTAGGATCGTGGACAAGTTATCTCCATAGTTCGAGAATATGAATATAAAACAATCCTTTCTGATGATTATGCTCTTGGCCTATATATTGGGCTTTAGAGAGAAACTATCCGCTCAGTCGGTTCCAAATTACTCTATCAATTACGGCAATCCGATTAGTATGGGTATGGCAAGTTTGGGCGTGGGGAGTCCGCATTCTTCTGGATCCATATACACGAATCCCGGGTTTCTGCAAATGAATGAGATTTCTGTCCTGGACTTGGGTGGGCAAATGGCTTACCAGAACGGAACTTCCTCCAGTGTTCAACCTGGAGGAGCTGGAACTTTTTACAATGTCTCCGAATTTTGGGGATTTTACGCAAGCTACTCTCATATGTATTCTCAATATTTTACTAACGAAAAGCAGCAGCATTTTACTAAAGGACATATCGGTTTAGCTTTTAAGTTATCGGACAACTGGGCGATGTCTTTTGGTCTGGGACCGGGCGCAATGCAAAGGAAGGAATCCTTTAGTACTTGGAGCTATTCCGGTAATCTAAGCCTTGCATATTTGAACGATAATTGGAGTTTTGGAATCTCTGTCGATTATCCTGGAAAGTATCGAATGGAAGACTATCGCGAAAATGAAAATTTGAAAGAAACCCTTCCTGCAAGAACCGCTGTGGGCGTAGGATACAAACTAGATTCGGATATTCTTCTCCATGCTGAGATCAGAAAAATTTTCTGGGATCGATCGGAGCGTATTCTCAACAACGAAAAAGTGACTCCGGACTGGGAACGGGGAATTGGTGCAGAATGGGGTGGATCGATTTCCTTACAAAAAAATAAATTTCTGATCCAAAACTTGGATATACGTTCGGGAATAGAAATGGGTGGACTCTATGATAGAACCGGCAAAAATCTGAGATCCTTAGGTATCGGAGTTGGTTCAAGCTATAGTTGGAGATGGGAAAATTCCGAGACAAGTGATGTGGTTTCCATGCACCTTGGAATCACAGATTACAATATTACCTCGCAGAAAGGCGGAAGGCCAGGTGAGACGATCTTTGCATTTTCTCTATCTTATGCATCGATTCCTATTAAAGAATATGGGAAAAAAATTCCTCCCGATTCCGAATTTGAACTTCCAGAATCAAATAATCCTTAAAATTCCGATTTTTTAGGGAGAAAATCATCACAAAATACAATCATTCTAACTAGATCATATACTTTTTGTTTATATTTTGATCAATGCGGCAGAAGCCTGCTCAAATAATAAGCACACTTTCTAAGCAAAAAGCGATGATTCTGCCAATATAGACCTTTTACATGCTATGGCACAATAATTGCAAACTATTAGATCAGAAGGTCTTATGTTCCAGTTCAATGTAGCAAAACGAAAAGTTGTTCGATTTAGAGGACAAAATAAAGTAATAGGTGGTCTTACTGATAAAGATAAGATTGCAATCCTACTTTATATCTCCAAAGAATTTGCAAATGTTGATAAAGAGGACGACCTTTTCCAAACCGTTCTAAATACATGCAAAGAAATATTTGAAGCAGACAATACTACTTTGCGCCTCTATGACGGCGAGTTCTTAGTACCTGTAAAATTTATTAAACCAACAGAACCTCCAAGAAGAAATCTAAAACCTGGAGAAGGTTATTCGGGAACGGCTTTCGTTAATAAAAATCCCTTAATCATTCAAGACTTAACGAACTCTCCTCAATTCATTGACGAGGAAGAACAAACTAAATGTGTCATGTGCATTCCTCTGATGCAAAAGGATGAAGTGCTTGGAACTCTTTCCGTTGAAAGTGATATGGACAACTTCTTTATCACTGATGATTTAGAAATTTTAGAAGCATTGGGATCACAGCTAACGCTTGCACTATCAGGTGTGCGATTGATCGAGGGATTGATGACCGCTCGTGCGCGAGAGGCTGCCATTCTTGCTCAGTTGGAATGGGATATGAAGATGGGAAGAAATGTTCAATCCCAGATTCTTCCTCAGGATCTTTCACCTTGGAATGGACTTTATTTTGGAACATACTACGAACCTATGGTTGAGGTCAGTGGAGACCTGTATGATGTAGTTCGTCAAGGCAATTCTATAACTGCAATTAATATCGATGTATCAGGACATGGAATTCCTGCTGCACTTGTAACCATGGCTATCCACCACCATTTTAGAAGATGCGTGCAATCTGGATTGGGCTTGTCGGAAATCATGGAAGAGTTAGGTGAGTCACTTAGAGGACAACTACCTGAGTCGACATATTTTACCGCATTTATAGTTCGTATATTCTCGGATTATAGTTATGGTTACATCAATGGTGGACATCAAAAGATGCTCCATATCCATAGTGATGATTTAACAATTGAAGAGCTTGATACAAAAGGAGTTCCTCTTGGAATTCTCGAAGTTAGAAAAGCGGACTACGAAGAAAAGCAAGGGAAGTTGTCTCCTGGCGATTTATTGGTATTATTGACTGATGGATTTTCTGAACAAAAAAACATCAATCGGGAAGAGGCTGGTACTGAAGGTGTAATTGATTGGATCATTCAGGAAAAAGCCAAATTGGAATCTGGAAATCAGAAACTTTTCATGAAGGATCTTTCTGAGAAATTTGTTCAAAGATTCAAAGAGTTTAAAGGGGAAGCACCTAACGGCGATGACTTATCCTTACTTATGATCCAATGCAATAAAACAATTCGTGATGCTGTACCATATATCAAACAAGCAAAAATAGCAAATAGCAAGCGAAACGATGAAGAAGCTTATGCACTCGCACTCAAAGCTTATTCAATTGATCCATCTCTCAAAGAAAATCTCTTATTCTTGGGTAAGATCCACTATAGAGATGCGAAATATTTGGAATCTATAAAATATTTCAGTGAATATATTGAAACTACTGGTGAGAACACAGCAATATCCCATTTTCTTTTGGGTCGCGCCTACTATATGGGCGAAAAAATTCCAGAAGCAAAACGATCTCTCAAAAAAGCTCTCTCTTGCGATCATTCATTTGCCAAAGCAAGTTTGTTACTTGCTAGATGCTATCTGAAAGAAAACGCAAGACCAAAAGCAATTAAAGTATTGCAACAAGGCGTAAAAAGTACGCCTAACAATGAATCTCTCAAGCAGTCATTATCCAGACTAGAAGATATCAATAGAAAGGCGGTTGTGTAAAATGGATTTAAATAAATTTAAGTTAAAATCAAAGGAAAAAGGAGAAAACAAGAGAATGTTAAGATTCATAATCCTGTTTGCTGTGCTTATGAGTGTAGCTGGATTGAATGCTCAGGATGCTCCGGCAACTGATGCTTCACCCACTGCAGAAGCGGCTGAACCATTGACATTGGAAAGCCTCCAGGCTGAAATAGAAACACTGAGGGCCGAAACAGATTGGCTTTGGACCTGCATAGCAGGATTCTTGGTGTTTTTTATGCAAGCTGGCTTTGCGTATGTTGAGGCTGGTTTCACACGTAGTAAAAACGTCGTGAACATTCTAATGAAAAACCTTGCGGACCTTTCGATGGGTTCGATAGCTTTCTGGCTAATCGGTTTTTCCATTATGTTCGGACCACCTCTAATCGAAGGTTTTGGTATTGGAACTCCATCACTTGCAGACAGCTTAACAGATGCTGAAGGCAATTGGGGAAATGCATTCTTGATCTTTCAAATGGTGTTCGCTGCAACTGCTGCGACGATCGTTTCTGGAGCTATGGCTGAAAGAACAAAATTTGCTACTTATATCGTATTTTCGGTTGTGATTACTGCTATCATTTATCCAGTTTATGGCTCTTTCGCATGGGGAAGCCTATGGGGTGGCGACAATTATGCTGGTTTTCTAGAAGATATGGGATTCTTAGATTTCGCGGGTTCTACAGTAGTTCACTCCGTTGGAGCTTGGGCTGGTTTAGCTGGTGCGATCTTGGTTGGACCTAGAATTGGAAAATTTCAACCAAATGGAAAAGTGACTCCTATCCTTGGACACAATATGTCAATGGCTGCTTTAGGTGTTTTCATCCTATGGTTAGGTTGGTTCGGTTTTAACCCTGGTTCTACGACTTCCGTTGGTGGTGGTGACTTTGCTCTAATCGCAATCAACACACAAATGGCAGCTGCGGCTGGTGCTTTAGCTGCGATGTTTGTAACTTGGATCAAATACAAGAAACCAGATATCGGTTTAACATTGAACGGAGCTCTAGCAGGACTTGTTGGAATTACAGCTCCTTGTGATGGTGTAAGTATTGGTGCATCGGTTGCAATCGGTTTGATCGCTGGTGTGATTGTTGTATTCAGTGTTCTTATGTTCGACAAACTAAAAATTGATGACCCTGTTGGTGCAATCTCCGTTCACGGTGTATGTGGTGCTTGGGGAACTCTAGCTGCCGGTCTATTCAACCTTGAAAGTGGATTATTCTACGGACATGGAATTGATCAGACTATTACTCAGTTGATTGGAATCGCAGTTGCTTTTGTTTGGGCATTTGGTGCATCTTTCATAATTTTCTTTATCTTGAAGAAAACTATGGGACTTAGAGTTTCCGAAGAAGAAGAAATCCAAGGTTTGGATATCTTAGAACACGGTAACGAAGCTTATCCAATCTCTAAATAATTTTTAGAAAGCGGATTTTTGAAAAGAGGGCTCCTTTTGGAGCCTTTCTTTTTACTTGACATGATTCAATATTCTTCCTAAATATAAGTGGAATGAAGTCTTTTCGCATTATACCAATCTTATTATTACTCACTCTAGCCAATTGTTTCGAATACGAAGAGACGATTACGTTCAAGAAAGGATTCTCAGGATTTGTCGAGATCAGTTATGAAGTTCCACTAAAAGAAGATAAACGTTCTTCCATGATTCGTTATCTTCCAACCAAGAAAGAAGACATCGAAGAAAAAATCAGCCAAGGCTTAAGTGGATCGGCCAATAAAATCAAGGACTACCAATTTCGCCTCTTAGAAAAAGGCGAGTATGAAGAGCCCTTCTTCAATTACAAAGGCAAGGTAAGTTATAAATTGGATTTTATCGATCTTTCTGAATTAGAAAGATTGCTTCCGGGAAATATGATCACCAAATACAAAGGCAAAACTCTCATTGTAAAAAGAGAATTTCCTTCGCTTTCCGAAGAATTTTTAGAAGGTAGCTCAGTGGGAGAGAAAAAAATCATGAATGAGATTACTAAACTTCTCAAAGAAGGAAGTATGAAATTCAAAATCTTATTTCCTCCGAACACGGAATGCCTATCCAATAAAGGAAGTGTAAGTCTCGGAGCACTCAACTATGTTTATCCTCTATCTGATTCCATGGAAAAGAGCCAGGGCAAAATCTGGGAATACAAACTTAGATTTTTCTAAAGTAGGTTGTTCGAGCGCAAGAGTTCTGAGAATTTCTCAAAACCCTGTAAGCTTTTCTGATCGGGGATGTAATGCAATTCTCTTTGTAGATAATTTCGTACAAAATCGGAATCAAATTTCTTCTCACTTGAAATGATCTCGTCGATGTTTTGCAATCCGTATTCCAAACTCGAAACAAAAATCTTGTCTTCAATTGGCTTGGCTTTTGGGTATGCCCATAATGCAAAAATAAAATGAAGTCCAGTTAAGCTAAACCACCATTCAGCGATATCTCGAACTTGGAAAATATCGGAATTGAATGAACAATTCAACGCGTTGTCACCGAATAACATATGATGTCCAGATCCCTTACTGATCTCCTTCATAATATTTTCTGGTGAATCTGCCTGGGTTATGACTTTTTTACCAGTCTCAAGAAGAAAAAGCAACTCCAGTAGCGCAACACTTGTCCTTGAACCTGAGTCGACGGAAATCATACTCGGTGGGAAGGACTCAGTAAGATTTTTATAATACAATATAGAACGCACTCCAGTGCGCGCACAGACTCCGACACTAAGACTGTATTGAAGAGAATCACTATGCCGAAGACATTCAACTGATGATATCAAAGCAGTGTCCAATTCACCGGCGACTAGCATCTCAGCGAGAACTTTCGGGGTGTCATATACTTTTTGCACAGTATTATCTTTTTCAAATCCCCAAGTCAAAGGACGCGCATTTAAACTTTTTACAACACCTACTCGCATTTTTCCAACCTAGAGTGACATAGTTAAAAATCGAGTTGTATTTTTAGACGACGACCAGGATGATTCCAAGCAAAGGTATTATGACAGAATTTCGATCAAGCATAGCCACAATTCAAGATTCAGAATTTGAATATTTAAAAGATCTTATTTATAAAAAAACTGGGATTTTCCTTGCGCCTCATAAAAAAATTATGGTTCAATCCAGGCTCAACGTTCGACTGCGAGTTCATAATCTCAATAGTTTTGAGGAATATGTTCAGAGACTCAAATCATCTGCAAGCTTTTTAGAAACAGAAATTACAGATTTAATCAATCGAATAACGACGAATAAAACTGATTTTTTCAGAGAAAACCATCATTTTGAATTTTTAAAAGATACGTTTTTTCCTTATATGGAAGAAGAGTCGAAAAAAACCGGAAATAAGAAAATTCGTATTTGGTGTTCGGCGAGTTCAACTGGAGAAGAGCCTTATTCAATCGCAATTACAGCATTGGAATTTTTCGGCGGTAAGCCTGGTTGGAATATTAAAATCATTGCATCAGATATTGATACTAATGTAATACAATTGGCAAAAACGGGAATATATAAATTCGATCGCCTAGATGTTGTAAGTGAAAATATGAAGCAAAAATATTTCACAAAATCTGTAAAAGATAATGTGATTTATTATGAAGCTAAACCAAATATAAAATCCTTGATTGAATACAAAAAAATCAATTTGCTCGAAAAACCATATCCGTTAGGTGAAAAGATGGATTTGATTTTTTGCCGAAATGTGATTATTTATTTTGATAAGCCCACTCAGAAACAATTATTTTCCAATTTTGAAGAAGTATTGTGTCCATTCGGATATCTTATCATCGGACATTCCGAAACGATGTTTGGAATATCAGATAAATATAAGTTTTTGGGACATACAATATATCAGAAGAAAGTTTAGGAATATTACGGACTCAATTTGGAAGAATTCTCAGTTACACATTACCCAGTTCTTGCTAAAGAAATAATTGATACGTATTTGGATAATTTTGCCCAAGATCGACCTCTTAGATTTATTGATGGAACAGGGGGAGAAGGAGGACATGTTCTCGAAGTTCTCAACGCTTTTCCTACATCAGAAATTCTCGTATTAGATAGAGATCCAATCATGCTATCAAGAATTGAATCGAGAATCCCTGATAAAAAAAATATTACAACAAAATTGCTAAATTATTCTGAACTTACCTCGGAGGACTTGAAAGAGAGAGGCTGGGAGAACGGGCTTGCCGATGGAATATTATTAGATCTTGGGATTTCCACTTTTCATATCATTGAATCAGGAAGAGGGTTTAGTTTTCGCGGCACAGAACCCTTAGATATGCGATTGGATCAGAGCCTATCTGGACGAGAAAACAGTGCAGCTGATTTGGTGAACAATTATCCAGCAAAAGAATTGGAAAGAATTTTCTATGAATTTGGCGAAGAGCGATGGACCAAAAAAATTGTAGAAAGAATCATCGAAAAAAGAAAAAACAATCCAATAGAAAGCAATTATGATTTAGCAAAAATTGTAGAATCTGCAATTCCTCGAAAATTCTGGCCGCCTAAATCTCATCCAGCTTTTAGAGTTTTTCAAGCTTTAAGAATAGAAGTAAATCAAGAACTAGAACACCTCAAGAAAGCTGTATCGCAACTTCCTTTTCTACTGAATCCAAAAGGAATCATTCAAATAATTAGTTTTCATTCTCTGGAAGATAGAATTGTTAAGCACGAATTTCGTAATATCATTCAAACCAAGGATGACTTTCGGTTTATTTATAAAAAGCCAGTTTTACCAAGCGAGCTTGAAATCGAAAAGAATCCACCTTCTAGATCAGCAAAATTACGGGCAATTCAGAGATCTTCCGATACTAAAAAATATAAGGCCGGAAAATGATCGAGTGGACATGGATTGATTTAAAAAATAATCTAAAATTAATGATATTCCCGAGCTTATTCGGATTTCTTTTCTTTCTGAATGTTTGGCAATCCACCGAGTATAATAGAATAAAAAGAGAAATTCAAAAGGTTATCTCAGCCAAGGAAAGCCTAACGAAAAAAAATGAAGAATTGAAAATTTCGATTCTTACCGAGTCCTCATCAGAAAAGGTGGATAGAATTTTTGAAAGGAATTATAGAGAAGTTCAACCTGGAGAGAAATGGAAAATCCAGACGCTCATACTTCCGTCGAACAAAGAGCTTAAGAAATAATGCAAATATCTAGTCTTCTCAATAATTTTCCCACATTACGCTTAGCTAAAGGAAGCAAAGATTCAGATATTGGGTATATTTGGACTGACTCCAGATTAATCGAAAAGAAAGATATTTTTCTAATCGATGACAATAACTGTAAAATCGAACATTTCCAGAATGCAATAGACAATGGATCAACTACTTGTATTGCCTACAAAGGTTCAAAATTTTTAGATGAAGCAATAAATTATTTCCCAACAGTAATTGAATCTGAAGAATTAATTTTATCTATTCATGGTGATATTGCTTCATTTCTTCTTGGACATCCATCAAAAAACCTAAAGATCTTCGCAGTAACTGGAACAAATGGTAAAACTTCAGTAACTCATATACTCTATCATTTCTCTATGACACTTGGTATTAAGTCTGGTGTGATCGGAACTGTAAATGCAAGATTTGGAACCGAGACGATAGATACGGGATATACGACACCAGAACCCTCACTTCTACAAAAAATTCTAAGAGCAATGGTCGATGACGAAATTGAATTTGTCTTCATGGAAGCAAGCTCTCATGGATTAAAACTTGGAAGGATGAACGGCGTCGAGATTGATGTAGCAATTTTTACTAACCTAACAAAGGATCATCTAGACTTTCACAAAACTATGGATGATTATTTATTGAGTAAATTTCAATTATTTGTGTTGTTGGAAAAAAGTTCCAAAAAAGATAAATATGGAATCGTGTATAAAGACGCATCTGGTGGATCGGAAATAGCCAAACTTCTGGCTGATAGGTCAATGAAAACTCCGATTTCTTATATAGGAAAAGGCGAAGAATTTCAATTCATGAATACTACATTGGGAATTAAGGGTTCCGACTTCCTTTTTTGTCATTCTATTCCAGAATCTACATTTCAAAGAACTCTTCGTATCAAGACCAATCTTTTGGGTGGATTCAATGTTATCAATTTATCTATCGCAATTGCCACTTGGATGAGCACTGATATTGCTCCAGAAAAACTTTCTTTTCTTTGCGAATATGTTCCTAGAATTCCCGGAAGATTTGACATCTATCATTCTTCAACTGGTGACAAACTTGCCGTTGTCGATTATGCACATACACCCGATGCTATCCTAAACATCTTGCAGAGTTGTCGCGAAATGAAACCAACTTATCTCATTTGTCTATTCGGTTGTGGTGGAGATCGGGATCGTACAAAGCGTACGGAAATGGCGAAAATCGCTGAAGATAATTCAGATTTAGTAATTATAACTTCCGATAATCCACGTACCGAGTCACCTAGTCTTATTTTGGATGAGATTCAATCTGGATTCTCAAAAGATTTCACATCATTTCAAAGAATTGAAGATCGCAGAGATGCCATTCGTTACGGTATTGAACAACTTCCAGCTGGCGGAATTCTAGCAGTATGTGGCAAAGGTCACGAAAATTATCAAATCATTGGAAAAGAAAAATTGTATTTTCATGACGGAGAGGAAGTTGAATTTGCTTTCAAGAATTTCGATCCTGACCGAATGTAAAAATTAAGGAAGAATTATGTTTTATTGGATTTACGAAGCTTATGGCGATGAATACGGACTTTTAAGAATTTTCAGCTATGTAACTTTTCGAGCTCTTGCTGCTGGATTGATTTCTATGTTTTTTAGTTTTTTTCTAGGTAAGAGGATCATTAATTTTCTCTATCAATTAAAATTCAAAGAAACCGTTAGAA